>NZ_BCWL01000007.1 GCF_001592185.1 Bergeriella denitrificans NBRC 102155 | reverse complement strand
GGGCGAGCCAACGCCGTAGCAGAAATTCAGTTCTTCGACTATTAAGGGAAGGCATCGCGTTCTGAACAAGGAGGGGAATGTGTCGAAATGGTTCGAGCAGGCCGCAATGGGTCGCTATGTGGCGCAAAAGGAACGTGCTTTTTTCGCGCAATATGCGGCGGCGGGCAAAATGCGGGTAGCGCAGCTGGGCGGAAGCTGGCTGGAGCCGTCTGAAAATATCGTGCGCGTGCCCGAAGATGTGGTGATGAAAGCCGATGCCATGGCTTGGGCGCGCGGTGCGCTGGATATGCTGCTGCTGCCGCACAGCCATGAATACGGCGGCTGCCCGCTGCGCTCGCTGGCCGAAGCATCGGCGGCGCTGCAGGCAGGGGGCAGGCTGGTGCTGACGGGGTTTAACCCGCATTCTTTATGGTATGCCAGCGGCTGGTTCGACGGCGTGCGCCTGCCCGAGCGTCGGCATTGCTTGGCACTTCCCGATTTGAAACGGCACGCGCAGGCTTTGGGTTTTGCGGTGGAATACGGCAAGTTTATGGTGTATCTGCCGCCGGTAAAAGGCGGCGGTGCAATCCGTTTCTGGCAGGGTTTGGAAAAGGCGGGCGACCGCTGGTGGCCGCAGCATGCGGCGGTGTACGGCTTGGTGTTGGTGAAACAGGCTGCGGGCGTGCACCCTTTGCCGGAGTGCCGGTTGCAAACGGATGAAGCGCCGCTGGTGTTGGGTGCGGTTAGGGTGTCGGATTCGGGCGGCTGATGCGGCCGGTTTTTCAGACGGCATGGATGACGGGTAATACAGGTTTTTATAGCGCATCTGCTTGCGGGCAGTTTATCGATACGAAAGGCCGTCTGAAAAATATGCGTTTCGGTATCGGGTTGGCTAAATTGATTGTTTGATAACAAAAAGTAAACCCTCTGCCGCAGCAAGGTTGTACAGACCGATTTTGGATAACGATATACATATCCGCTGCGCCGCCGTATGCCTGTATGCTTCGGGCAGCGCGGCAGATATGATGATGGTGATTGGAGAATATTATGCCGGAATTGCCGGAGGTGGAAACCACGCTGCGCGGCGTCGCTCCGCATATAGAAGGGAAAACGGTGGCCGATGTCTGCGTGCGCCAAGGTAAACTGCGCTGGCCGGTGCATCCGGATTTGCCTGAGATTTTGCGCGGGCAGCGGGTGGAAGAGTGCGGGCGGCGTGCCAAATATTTGATTATCCGTTTTCAGACGGGTATGCTGCTGATACATTTGGGTATGTCGGGCAGCCTGCGGATTTTTACTGCGGGCGACGGGCGGATTGATGCGCCCGGCAAGCACGACCATATCGATGTGGTTTTTTCAGACGGCACGGTATTGCGCTATCACGACCCGCGCAGGTTTGGCGCGGTGCTCTGGTATGAGGGCATTGCCGAGCATCACCCGCTGTTGCAGAAGCTGGGCCACGAGCCGCTTTCCGAAGCCTTTTCCGCCGAATATCTGTATGCCTGCCTGCAAAAGCAGAAAAAGGCTGTGAAGTTGTCTTTGATGGATAACGCGCTGGTGGTGGGCGTCGGCAATATTTATGCCAACGAGAGCCTGTTTGCCGCCGGCATCTCGCCGCACCGCCCGGCCAACTGCGTATCGGAAGCGGAGTGCGCCCTGCTGGTGGCAAGCATACGGAATATCCTGACGCGCGCCATCGCGGCCGGTGGCAGCACGCTGCGGGACTTTGTTAACAGTGACGGCAAAAGCGGCTATTTCCAGCAGGAATATTTTGTTTACGGCAGGCATCAGCAGCCTTGCCGCCAATGCGGCCGGCCGGTGGAAAAAGCCGTTATCGGGCAGCGCAGCGCGTTTTATTGCGGCGGCTGCCAAACCTAAAGCCGTCTGAAAAATGCGTGCTGACGCGCGGCATGCATCCTTTTTGATTTTGATGGATAAATAATAATGTCTTCACAAAAAGCTCCTTTTCTGACCCGTATCCGCCGCCTGCTGCGCCTGTGCAGATGGCTTTACCGCACCGGCCGAAGCCTTAACCGCATCGACGGCGGGCAGCCGCTGCAACGCCGTCAGGCGCTGGTGGACTTGGGGCGGGGCGCGCTGGAAGCTTTGGATGTCGAATGGGAAGTTGCGCCGCAGCTGCCGCAAGCCGCCGACGGCATGCTGGTGGTGGCCAACCATGTGTCGTGGCTGGATATTTTCGTGATGAGCGCGGTGTGTCCGAGCAGTTTTATCGCCAAACAGGAAATCAGCCGCTGGCCGGTATTGGGCAAAATGGGGCGGAACGCGGGTACGGTGTTTATCAACCGCGATTCCCGCCGCGACATCGAGCCGATTAACCAGGCGATGAGCGAGGCTTTGCGTGCGGGGAAAAACGTCAGCTTCTTCCCAGAAGCGCGTACTTCTTCGGGCGAGGGTGTGCTGCCGTTTAAAGCGGCGCTGTTTCAATCCGCGCTGGATGCGGGCGCGCCCGTGCAGGTGCTGGCGCTGCGTTATTACGATGAAGCGGGCAAGCGTTCTACCGCGCCGTCTTATGCCGATGTGAGCCTGGCTGTGTCGCTGTGGCGGATTGTGTCGATGAAGCGCATCCGCATCCGCCTGGATTTCGCGCCGCTGATTACGCCTGCGGATTATGCGGGCAAAGACCGCTATGCTTTGAAAGATATGGCCGAGGCTTTTGTGCGTGCCAAAGTGGCGGAATAGGGGGAAGTCAAATTTTATTTGGCTTTCCGCTATTTTATGTTAAAGTTTGGTTTTATAACTCGGCGGTTCTGCCGCTACACGGGGCTGTTTGACTGAAATCCGGATAATCTGCCGGCGGGGCTGTGCGCCCGAAAGCCGGAGGGCGGCATCATATAGAGAAGCCGTCTGATTTTGGTCAGACAGCCTTTTTGCGTTTATTTGCGTTTACAAAGGTATTTTCATGCAGTCTTGGCAGTTACCCGAACACGTTGCCGACGTGCTGCCGACCATGGCGCGGCAGCTGGAGAGCGCGCGAGAGCAGCTTTTGGCTTTGTTTCGCGTGCACGGATACGAATTGGTGCAGCCGCCGCTGATGGAGTACAGCAATTCGCTGCTGACCCATATCGACGCCGGTCTTTCTTTGAAAACCATACGCGTGGCCGACCAAATCAGCGGCCGCCAGCTGGGCATCCGCGCCGACATCACGCCGCAGGTTGCCCGTATCGACGCGCATCTGCTGTCGGCCAATAACGGCATCAACCGCCTGTGTTACGCCGGTGCAGTGCTGCACGCGCGCCCCGACGGTTTTTTCAGCACGCGCGAGCCTTTGCAGGTGGGCGCGGAGCTTTACGGCTACGATGGCATTGCTGCCGATATCGAGCTGGTGGATTTGATGCTGAAAAGCATGGCTCTGGCCGATTTCGGCGATGTGCTGCTGTCGCTGGGGCATATCGGCGTGTTCCGCGCGTTGGCGGAAGCGGCGCATCTCGACCGCGAGCAGTCGGCGCAGCTTTTGGCGCTGATGCAGGATAAAGATGCGGAAGCCGTCCGCAAACTGGTGGCGGGCTGGCAGCTCGACGGTATGTGGGCGAAAGCCTTTTCCCTGCTGCCGACGCTGTACGGCGGGCGCGAAATACTGGCTGCGGCGCGGGCGAAGCTGCCCGATTTGTCGGCTGTCGGCAAGGCTTTGGACGAGCTGCAGGCGGTGTGCGACGCATTCCCCGAGCAGGCACTGCATATCGACTTGTCGGAGCTGCGTGTGGACAATTACCATACCGGCCTGCTGTATGCGGCTTACGGGGCGAAAAGCCATGATGCCGTGGCACGCGGCGGCCGCTACGACGGCTTGGGCGGGCATTTCGGCCGGGCGCGTCCGGCTACGGGCTTCAGCTTCGATTTGCGCACCTTTATCGGCCGCCTGCCCGATGCGGGCCGCAGCCCGGTCATTATGGTGGCGCAGCAGGATGCGGCGGCGGCACGCGAAGCCGTTGCCGAGCTACGTGCGCAGGGGCAGTGCGTGATTGTGGATTACGGCATGGAGCATAACGGCTCCGCCAATATTGCAGGCCGTCTGAAAAACATCGACGGCAGCTGGCAGATTGTCGGCGTTTAATGATTGTATTCAGTAAAAGGTTGGATTTTATGGCTAAAAACGTGGTAGTAATCGGCGCACAGTGGGGCGACGAAGGCAAAGGTAAAATTGTTGACTGGCTGGCGGAAGAAACCACCGGCGTGGTGCGCTTCCAAGGCGGCCACAATGCCGGCCACACGCTGGTTGTCGGCGGCAAGAAAACCATTCTGCGCCTGATACCGAGCGGTATTCTGCACGAACAGCTCGACTGCTTTATCGGCTCGGGCGTGGTGGTTTCTCCGGAAGCATTGCTGGGCGAGATTGACGAATTGAATGCCGCCGGCGTGAAAAACGTGGAAGGCCGTCTGAAAATCGCGCCGACCTGCCCGCTGATTCTGCCTTACCACATCGCGCTCGACCAAGCACGCGAGGCTTCGCGCGGCAAAGCGAAAATCGGTACGACCGGCCGCGGCATCGGCCCGGCTTACGAAGACAAAGTCGCCCGCCGCGCCATCCGCGTCGGCGACTTGCTGGACTTGGGCAAGCTGCCTGAGAAACTGGAAGCGATTTTGGCGTATTACAACGTTCAGTTGCAGCATCTGCACCATGCCGAGCCGGTGAAAGTGGAAGATGTGATGGCGCTGATTGAAAAAGTCGCGCCGCGCATCGTGCCGATGATGACCGATGTGTCCCGCGTGTTGAACGAGAAAAACCAAAAAGGCGAAAAACTGCTGTTTGAAGGCGCGCAGGGTACGCTGCTGGACATCGATTACGGCACTTATCCGTTTGTGACTTCTTCTAACTGCCTGGCCGGTGCGGCTTCCGCAGGCGCCGGTGTCGGCCCGCAGATGCTGGATTATGTATTGGGTATCGTCAAAGCCTATACCACCCGCGTAGGCTCCGGCCCGTTCCCGACCGAATTGTTCTGCGACATCGGTGCGGGCTTGGCCGAACGCGGCCACGAGTTCGGCTCGGTTACCGGCCGTGCCCGCCGCTGCGGCTGGTTTGACGCCGCTGCGCTCAAACGCTCGATTCAGGTCAACGGTATTTCCGGTATGTGCATCACCAAGCTGGACGTGATGGACGGCATCGAAACTATCAATATCTGCGTCGGCTACGAGCTGCCCGACGGCAGCCGCACCGATATTCTGCCGCTGGGCTCGGATTTGGTGGCGCAATGCAAGCCGGTGTATGAATCCATGCCGGGCTGGAGCGAATCGACTTTCGGCGTGAAGGAATACGATAAGCTGCCGGAAAACGCCAAAGCCTATCTGAAGCGCATCGAAGAAGTCTGCGGCGCACCGGTGGCCATCGTATCGACCGGCCCCGACCGCGAAGAAACCATCGTGTTGCATCATCCTTTTGCCTGATATCCGTCAGCTATAGTCGGAGAAATTAATTTCTCCGACTATAAAAAGCCCCTCGTTATCGAGGGGCTTTTTGATGTATATCCAACAAAGGCTAATGATTTGAAAAAAAGCAGAAATCCCGAAAGCGGCTTACTAGGCAAGGGGGCATTCTTCCAGTATGATTGACAGCCGGATTTAATAACGGCGTAAACCGTAAAGCCATACCGGCCATGAGTGCCGACGGTACATAAGCGGATTATGCCGCAACAAGACTTCACAACACCTTTCCCACCCCTGGAGTACGCCATGCTGAGCCGAACCCAACAGGTCGATTTGTCCCTGCAGCATTTGAAAAACCATATTTTGTCCGTTTATACGCCGGAACAGCGTAAAAGCATTACCCAATCGGAAGACTGGAAAACGTTCGGCGCGCGCCTGCAGCAGCATTTTCCCAAGCTGATGCACGAACTGGACAATGTTTATGGCAGCAATGAAGCAGTATTGCCGATGCTGGAGCAGCTGCTGGCCAACGCTTGGCACAGCTATGCCAAACGCAGCCGCAATCTGAAAACCATCGATGCCGCGCGCGAAGCCGATCCGGATTGGATTTTGTCGCACAAGCAGGTCGGCGGCGTGTGCTATGTCGATCTGTTTGCCGGCGATTTGCAGGGTTTGAAAGCCAAAATCCCATATTTTCAGGAACTGGGGCTGACTTATCTGCACCTGATGCCGCTGTTTCAATGCCCGGAAGGCAAGAGCGACGGCGGCTATGCTGTCAGCAGTTACCGCGACGTCAATCCCGCACTGGGCACAATCGACGATTTGCGCGAAGTGATTGAAGCGCTGCACGAAGCAGGCATTTCCGCCGTGGTGGATTTCATTTTCAACCATACCTCCAACGAGCATCAGTGGGCGGTAGAATGCGCGGCAGGCAATCCGCTGTATGACAATTTCTACTATATCTTCCCCGACCGCTGGATGCCCGACCAATACGACCGCACCCTGCGGGAAATCTTCCCCGACCAGCATCCCGGCGGCTTCTCGCAGCTGGAAGACGGGCGTTGGGTGTGGACGACCTTCAATTCTTTCCAATGGGATTTGAATTACAGCAACCCGTGGGTTTTCAATGCCATGGCGGGCGAAATGATGTTTCTCGCCAACTTGGGCGTGGACATCCTGCGTATGGATGCCGTCGCCTTTATTTGGAAACAGATGGGTACTAGCTGCGAAAACCTGCCGCAGGCGCACGCCCTGATCCGCGCGTTCAACGCCGTGATGCGTATCGCCGCGCCGGCCGTATTCTTCAAATCCGAAGCCATTGTCCACCCCGACGAAGTGGTGCAGTATATCGGGCAGGACGAGTGCCAAATCGGCTACAACCCCCTGCAGATGGCGCTGCTGTGGAATACCCTGGCCACGCGCGAAGTCAATCTCTTGGAGCAGGCGCTGACCTATCGCCACAACCTGCCCGAGCATACCGCCTGGGTCAACTACGTCCGCAGCCACGACGACATCGGCTGGACGTTTGCCGATGAAGACGCAGCCTATTTCGGCATCAACGGCTACGACCACCGCCAGTTCCTCAACCGCTTCTTCGTCAACCATTTCGACGGCAGCTTTGCCCGCGGCGTGCCATTCCAGTTTAATCCTGCTACCGGCGACTGCCGCGTCAGCGGCACAGCCGCCGCCTTAGCCGGTCTGGCGCAAAACGACCCGCACGCCGTTGACCGCATCAAGCTGGTGTACAGCATCGCCCTGAGCACCGGCGGCCTGCCGCTGATTTACTTGGGCGATGAAGTCGGCACGCTGAACGACGAAAGCTGGCATCTCGACGCCAACAAGGCCGACGACAGCCGCTGGGCGCACCGCCCGCGCTACAACGACGCGCTCTACAGCCAACGGCATGACGACAGCACCGCCGCCGGGCAGATTTACCAAGCCCTGCGCCACATGATCCGCATCCGCCAAAGCAACAAACGCTTCGACGGCGGCCGCCTGCTGACCTTCCATACCCACAACAAACACATCATCGGCTATATCCGCAACCAAGCGCTGCTGGCATTCGGCAACTTCAGCGAATTTGCCCAAACCATTTCCCGCCACACGCTGCAAGCCATGCCCGCGCAGGCCAAAGACCTGATTAGCGGCCAAACCGTGCGCCTGGATCAGGATTTGGTTTTGAAACCGTATCAAGTGATGTGGCTGGAAATCGCTTAAATAGCATCGGCAGAAAACGGTTGATGCCGCCTACCGGTTCAAAAATGCCGCAAAAAGCCGTCTGAAAATATCGTTTTCAGACGGCTTTTTAGTATTCTGCGACAACACATAAGCATCACACAACCAGCTGCTCCGATAAGGCCTGCTTGAGCGCCTGCTGGTGTTTCGGATTTTCCAGGCTCGGGCCGTACACGATGAAGCTGTCTTCCACGCGTTCATCGAGGGTGGCGATTTTGGCATAGCGCAGGCTGACATCGTGGGCGAAGAAGACTTCGGCCAGGTCGGCCAGCAGGTAGGCGCGGTTGACGGCGATGACATCGACGGTGTACCAGCCGGGGTAGTCTTCTTCCTGGGTGATGGTGACGCTCGGGGCGATGGCCAGATAGCGGCTGCGGCGGCTCAGGCGGTAGCCGTAGCTTTGCTGATCCAATACCGTGTGGCCGTGGATAAAGCTGTTCAACTCGGCTTCCAACGCACTTTGGATATTGGGGTAATCGTCGGGAGCGTGCTGCGCGGGGATTTGGACGATAAAGGTATCCAAAATGTAATTGTGTTCGGTGATGAACGCGCGCGCGGCGAGAATGTCGAAACCGTGGCGGCTGAAAATACGACAGAGGCGGGCAAACAGGCGCGGGCCGTTGGGCATGAAAATCATCACCTGGAAGGTGTCGCTCTCGGGCAGGATGCGGCTGCGTACCAATGGTGTTTCGAAATCGTGCACCAGATTGGCGGTATGCCAGAGCACTTCCCGCGTCTGATGGCGGGCAAAATAGGCCGAGCCGAGCGCCTGCCACAGTTTTTTCTGCTGCTTTTCCGGTGCGCCGGTGCGGGTGAGCAGTTCGGCGGCTTCCTGCTGGCGCAGGCTGAATACGGCGCGGGCGTTGTTGCCGCTGCCGGAAAGGTAGCGGGCGGCGGCGTGAAACAGGCTTTCGAGCAGGCTGGCGCGCCAGGTGTTCCAGAGCTTGGGGTTGGTGCCGCGGATGTCGGCGATGGTGAGCAGGTAGAGCGCGACCAGCCGCTCGTAGGTTTTGACGCGCGCGCAGAAGGCACGCAATACGTCGGGATCTTGAATGTCTTCTTTTTGGGCCACGGCCGACATCAGCAGATGGTCTTCCACCAGCCAGGCCAGCAGGTCGGCTTCTTCCGGGCTGAGAAAGTGGTCGGCGGCAAACTGCCGCGCATCGGCAATGCCCTCAATGGCATGGTCGCCGCCGCGCCCTTTGGCGATGTCGTGGAAAAAGGCGGCCAGATACAGCACGGATTGCTGCGGAAAACCCTGCATCAGCGCGGATGCGAAAGGCAGCTCGTGGCTGTGGCTGTCGAGCGCGAGGCGGCGCATATTGTGGACGACAGTCAGAATATGGTCGTCCACGGGGTAAACGTGAAACAGATCGTGCTGGAGCAGGCCGACGATTTTTTCCCAGGCGGGCAGATAGCTGCCGAGAATGCCGTAAAGATTGAGAAAACGCAAGACATGGGTCAGCCCTTGGCCGTTGCGGAAAAAGCCGACAAAGCGGCGGCGGTTGTCTTCGTGGGCGTAGAAGCCGCTGTCGATATGGCGGGCGGCCGCCCACCACGCGCGCAGGGTTTGCGGCTCAAGGGCGGTGATGTCGTTACGCGCCTGCAGATGCTGGATGATTTTGAAGATGTGGCGGGGATTGCGCCGGAAAATCTCGGTATCGAATACGGCGATTTGGTTGTTGATTTGCACATAATCGTCGTCAATCGGAAAACGCGCGTGCTGCAGCGGAGAGTAAATACGCCCCTGAAGCATGGGCAGCAGAATGCCGTTGAGACGGGTTACGGTTTTGACCGTGCGGTAAAACACCCGCATCAGCTTTTCGCTTTTGCGGCGCAGGCTGTCGTCGCCAATGCCCGTGCTTTCGGCCACCTGACCCTGCAGGTCGAAAATCAGCCGGTCTTCCGCGCGTGCGGCGCACAGATGCAGATGGATACGCAGGGCGGCCAGCTGCTTGTAGCTGCGGATTAACATCACCGCTTCGGAGCGGGTCAGAATGCCTTGGGCAATCAGGGCTGAGGGCGCGGTATCCAGCCCTTGCGCTTTGGCCAACCACAGCATGGTGTGGATGTCGCGCAGGCCGCCCGGGCAGCTTTTGATGTTCGGCTCCAATACCGCGCCCGAGCCTTGCGATTTGTGGTGGCGCTGGTGCATTTCCAGCAGCTTGGCTTCGGTAAAGCCGGCCACGTCGCGTTGCGCGGCGGTGTCACCGAGCAGCTTGGCCGCCGCTTCGGGGTTGCCGCAGAGAAAACGCGCTTCCAGAAAGGCGGTGTCGCCGGTAATGTCTTGCGCCGCGCTGTCGCACAATTCGGCGATACTGCCGCTTTTAACCGAGGGCTGGAGCTTCATGTCCCACAAGGTTTGAACAAAGGCGGAGATTTTCTCCTGCAGGCCGTCTGAAATTTCAGACGGCGCCACAATCGCCAAATCCAAATCGGAATGGGGATAAAGCTCGCCCCGTCCGAAGCCGCCCGTGGCCAGCAGGCTCAGGCCGCTGCCGTCAAACAACGGCTGCCAAAGCGCACGCAGCAGGGTTTCCGCCGCTTCGCAATAGGCGCGGAAAAAGGCGGCCGGGCGCCCCCGCTCGAGAAAAGCGGCGGCGGCCTGCTGTTTTTGGGCGGAAAAAGTTTGATAAGCGGCTTGGTTGCTGGACATGGCGGCTCCGAATAAAAGGGTGGGTCAGTATGGCGGCGGTGTTTTTCAGACGGCTTTTCAGGCTTCGGCCAGCTTCAAACGCTCTTGCGGCGAAAGCAGTAGCTGGTAGGCGGGAATGCCCAGCGCAGCGGCCATTTTGTCGATATTGGAAAGCGCGATGTTCCAGCGTTTGCGTTCTACCGCCGATACATAAGTGCGGTCGAGGCCGCATTGGCGGGCCAGCTCTTCCTGCGACCAGCCTTTGTTGACGCGGAACAGGCGCATATTGTAGGCCAAAACGGCGCGCAAATCGTTTTCGTCGGGCAGCTCGGCGGGGGCGGTCAGTTTGTTGCTCATGGCATATCCTTTGTCGCTTGATGCGCTGATTCTACCTTAACTGGTGCGGAAAAGAAAAACGGCAGCGTGAAGCTGCCGTGAAGCCTTTAGGGGCATTACATTTGAATCGCGCCTTCGACCGTGATGCTGATTTCTTCCGATCCGGGCAGCACAGGCGCGGCTTCCGCATCGGCAGCCATGCCGGCCGAAGCCATCATGGGCGCGGCGCGGCTCATTTTCATCTGGTAGCTGTCGTAGCCGATGGTGCGGCTGCCGATGTGGCCCAAATTCAGTTTCACGATTTTATAGCCGGAAAAGCCCAAAGTGCCCGCCAGCGACTGCGCGCGGTCTTTGAAACGCAGGAGCGCGGCTTTGCTGACTTCGTCTATCGCCGCTTCGCGCTTGGCTTTGGAGACGCTGAAAGAAGAATGCTCGAGATTGGCATCGTTTTGCGTTTCGGCAATCAGGCGGTTGAGCGCGGCAAAATCCTGGCTTTCGACTTTAAACTCGGCGGTTTCAATCCAGCCGGTCTGCGTGCGCTTGCCGTTGTTGTATTGGTAGCGCGGGTTGGCGCTGCGGCCGGTCAGCTCGGTTTGAAACGGCTTGCCCTGTGCTTTGCGGCTGAACGCGTTGAATTTGCGGGTAAATGCGGCGTTAACGGCGGTGCGGTCTTTGCCTTCCGCAGTCACTTGGAAGCGGGCAGTCATGGTATCGCGGGCTACTTCCGTAACGGCACTTTCGGAAAACTCGACTACGTTGTAATTCAAAGGCTCGGCGGCCACGGGCAGGGCGGCCAGCAGCAGCGCGGCCGAAACGGTACGGAGCGTCATCGGGTGTCCTTTCTTAAAGTTTGCATATTCGGGCGGGCAGGTGCGGCCTGCCGTTTTATAGTCATTTAAAAAGATGTACGCTGAAACGGCGAGTATAACCCCGCCGGTCGCAAATAAATGTAAGGCCGTCTGAAAAATCAGGTTTTCAGACGGCCTTTGGGCGTATTGTCTCGCGCTGCTTGCGAAAAGGCGTTTAGAAGCGGCGTTTCAGCTTGCAGGCCTGCAGAATGTGCACGGCCAGCTCTTCCACCGATTTATCGGTGGTGTTGGTAAACGGAATATTGTGGCGTTTGAACATGGCCTGGGCATCGTTGACTTCGCTGCGGCAGGTGCGGATTTCGGCATAAGTCGAATTCGGGCGGCGCTCCTGGCGGATGGCCTGCAGGCGTTCGGGCTGAATGGTCAGGCCGAAGATTTTGTCTTTATAAGGCTTAATCATGCGCGGCAGGTCGGTCGATTCCAAATCATCGGGAATCAGCGGATAGTTGGCGGCGCGGATGCCGTATTGCATGGCCAGATACAGGCAGGTCGGCGTTTTGCCCGAGCGCGATACGCCCATCAGAATCACATCGGCTTCTTGCAGGTTTTTATCGCTGATGCCGTCGTCGTGGCTGAGGGAGAAGTTCACCGCCTCCATACGCGCATCGTAGCGGTCGGTATCGACGATGCCGTGATGCCCTTGTGCCGATTGGGTGGCTTCGGTATGCAGCTCTTTTTCCAAGTCGGGCAGGAAGGTATCGAAAAAATTGATGTGGAATGCGTTGGCCGATTGGATAATGTTGCGGATGTCGCGGTTGACGACGCTGACAAACGTAATCGGGCGCTGGCCGCCGGTTTGCGCCGACTGCTCGATTTTTTCCACCACCGCCATGGCTTTTTCCGGCGTGTCGATAAACGGGAAAGTCGAGCGTTTGAATTCCAGGTTGCCGAATTGGTTGAGCAGGGCTTCGCCGATGTTTTCGGCGGTAAGGCCGGTGCGGTCGGAGATATAGAAGATATGGCGCGGTGCGGTCATGGTGTTCCTTAATCAATAGGGCGGGGTATCAACAATCATAGGGTAAAGGGCGGGGCATCCTGCCTGTTTTCAGACGGCTGCAAAGCAGGCGCCAAGCAGCCATCATAGCAAGAGCGGGCGTGAAGATAAAGCGGCTTTTGTTAAGATTACACCACATTACAACAGAATCAAATAAAATTAAAATACACATTTTATATAAATAAATTTAAAAAAATTGGAATTTTATGCCAATTTATCATATTTATTGAATGTTTTGAAATTCATTAACTTATTTTAAATTCTAAGAATTACAAGGAAATAAGCAGGTTTGGCGGATGCGCGCGCCGCTTGTTTCATTTTACTACACGCCTGCCGCCCGCAATTTTTCAGACGGCACAAACCGCAGCGGCGGCATAAAATACATGACAGGGCGGGATTGAATGCCTTAGAATAATCGGGCTGATTCATTTCTTTTTTAACATACAGACGAATGGATGAAAAATGGCTGCAGACTACGTGATTTGGTTTGAAAACCTGCGCATGACCGATGTGGAGCGCGTGGGCGGTAAAAATGCCTCTTTGGGCGAAATGATCAGCCAGCTGGCTGAAAAAGGCGTGCGCGTGCCGGGCGGCTTTGCCACCACCGCCGATGCCTACCGCGCGTTTTTGGCGCACGAAGGTTTGAGCGAGCGTATTTCCGCCGCCTTGGCGAAACTCGATGTGGACGACGTTGCCGAGCTGGCGCGCGTCGGCAAGGAAATCCGCCAATGGATTTTGGATACCCCTTTCCCCGAGCAGCTGAATGCCGAAATCGAAGCGGCTTGGAACAAAATGGTTGAAGATGCCGGCGGCGCGGACATTTCCGTAGCCGTGCGCTCGTCTGCCACCGCCGAAGACCTGCCGGACGCATCTTTTGCCGGTCAGCAGGAAACCTTCCTGAATATCAACGGCCTGGAAAACGTTAAAGAAGCCATGCACCATGTGTTTGCTTCCCTGTATAACGACCGCGCCATCTCTTACCGCGTACACAAAGGCTTTGAGCACGACATCGTGGCCCTGTCTGCTGGCGTGCAGCGCATGGTGCGCTCCGACAGCGGCTCTTCCGGCGTGATGTTTACCATCGATACCGAATCCGGCTACGAGCAAGTCGTATTCATCACTTCTTCTTACGGCCTGGGCGAAAACGTCGTACAGGGCGCGGTCAATCCCGACGAGTTCTACGTCTTCAAGCCGACCCTGAAAGCGGGCAAACCGGCCATTCTGCGTAAAACCATGGGTTCCAAGCAGATTAAGATGATTTTCACCGACAAAGCCGAAGCCGGTAAGTCTGTCACCAATATCGACGTGCCCGAAGAAGACCGCAACCGCTTCTCGATTACCGACGAAGAAATCACCGAGCTGGCACACTACGCGCTGATTATCGAGAAACACTACGGCCGCCCGATGGACATCGAGTGGGGGCGCGACGGCGTGGACGGTAAAATCTACATCCTGCAGGCGCGCCCTGAAACCGTGAAATCCCAAGAAGACGGCAAACGCAGCCTGCGCCGCTACACCATCAGCGGCGAGAAAAAAGTCTTGTGCGAAGGCCGCGCCATCGGCCAAAAAGTCGGCCAGGGCAAAGTGCGCCTGGTGAAAGACGCATCACAAATGGAAAGCGTGGAAGCCGGCGACGTATTGGTGACCGATATGACCGACCCGGATTGGGAGCCGGTGATGAAACGCGCTTCCGCCATCGTGACCAACCGCGGCGGCCGCACCTGCCACGCAGCGATTATCGCGCGTGAATTGGGCATTCCGGCCGTAGTGGGCTGCGGCGACGCCACTTCTTTGCTGTCTGAAGGCCAAGAAGTCACTGTATCCTGCGCCGAAGGCGATACCGGCCTGATTTACGACGGCCTGCTGAATGTGGAAGTGACCGAAGTGGCTTTGGACAATATGCCGAAAGCCCCGGTAAAAGTGATGATGAACGTCGGCAACCCCGAATTGGCGTTCAGCTTCTCCGGCCTGCCGAGCGAAGGCATCGGCCTGGCGCGTATGGAATTCATCATCAACCGCCAAATCGGTATCCACCCGAAAGCCCTGTTGGAATTCGACAAACAAGACGACGAACTGAAAGCCGAAATCGGCCGCCGCATCGCCGGTTACGCATCGCCGGTAGATTTCTACGTCGATAAAATCGCCGAGGGCGTGGCCACGCTGGCCGCATCGGTTTACCCGCGCAAAACCATCGTGCGTATGTCCGACTTCAAATCCAACGAATACGCCAACTTGGTCGGCGGCAACATCTACGAGCCGCACGAAGAAAATCCGATGCTGGGCTTCCGTGGCGCGGCGCGCTACACCTCCGAAGACTTCACCGAAGCCTTCGCGCTGGAGTGCAAAGCCCTGAAACGCGTGCGCGACGACATGGGCTTGACCAACGTCGAAATCATGATTCCGTTCGTGCGTACCCTGAGCGAAGCCGAAGCCGTGATTAAAATCCTGAAAGAGCACGGCCTGGAGCGCGGCAAAAACGGCCTGCGCCTGATTATGATGTGCGAAGTACCGAGCAACGCATTGCTGGCAGAGCAGTTCCTGCAATACTTCGACGGCTTCTCCATCGGCTCGAACGACATGACCCAGCTGACTTTGGGTGTCGACCGCGACAGCGGCGGCCCGATTGCTGCAACCTTCGATGAGCGCAACCCGGCGGTGAAAGTGATGCTGCATCTGGCCATTTCCGCCTGCCGCAAGCAAAACAAATACGTCGGCATCTGCGGCCAAGGCCCGTCGGATCACCCCGATTTCGCCAAATGGCTGGTGGAAGAGGGCATCGAAAGCGTGTCTCTCAACCCGGATACCGTGATTGAAACCTGGCTGTATCTGGCCAACGAGCTGGAAAAATAATCCGGCCGTCTGAAAATCAAGCAACCGCCTTATCTTGGATAAGGCGGTTTTTTTACGCGCGGGGCGGTGTTACACGTTACAATACGGTTTGTGCGGATATAGCCTGAGAACATTATAAAAGCGTTTATATTCTCAGCGACGTCATTAGCTTCGCAAGTCCGCTGCGCTTCCCCCGCGCAGGCGGGAATGACGTCGCTGAGAAGTCTAAGATTTTTACGAAGATTTCAGGCTGTATTTAAGTAACGCGTAGGCCGGGCTTCAACCCGGCAAAACCTTACCACAGCGGCCTTACAGCCCGGCCTGTCCATATTGAATTTTTAAACATTCCCCAATACCCCCAACCCCTGTTTTTCAGACGGCAGGAAGCCGACCATGCACTTTACCGACACCCATTGCCACTTGGCCGAAGCCGTCTTGCAGGCCGATTGGCCGAATGTATTGGCCGCCGCCGAAGCCGCGGGCGTCACGCGCTTTATCGTGCCCGCCACCCGGCCGCAGGATTGGCAGGCTGTGTTGGATTTCCCTGAAAAGCCGTCTGAAAAAGCCCGCATCCACCGCGCCGCCGGCATACACCCCTGGTTTGCCGCCGAAACGGAAGAGGGCGACTGGCAGCGGCTGGAAGCCTTATTGGCCGCGCACCCGCAGCTGTGGGTCGGCGAAATCGGCTTGGATGCCCTGAAAACAGAGCGGGCGGATGGGGCGCAGCAGCAAGCCGTGCTGATCCGCCAGCTGGTGTTGGCGCAGCAGTACCGGCGGCGGGTGATTGTGCACAACGTCAAAGCCGGCGCCGCGCTGGCTGCCGCCGTGAAAGCCGCAAAATTCACGCAGGGCGGCATTATCCACGCCTTTTCCGGCAGCGCGGAAGAAGCGCGGCAGCTGATAGGCTTGGGCTTTTACATCGGCATCGGCTCGCTGCTGCTCAACCCCGCCGCCAAAAAAATCCGCGTCACCCTCAAGCAGCTGCCGCTTGAGCGCATCGTTTTAGAAACCGACAGCCCCTTTATGCTGAAAAACGCCGTTAATACCCCCGCCAATATCCGTGCCATCGCCGCCGAAGCCGCGCAGATACTCGGCATCGGCATCGACACGCTGGCGCGGCAGACCGAAGCCAATACCGACAGGCTGCTGGCCGCTTTTCAGACGGCCTGAGCTGCCCGCATATCCGCAACATTCAGACGGCATATACCGCAAAGACATCATGAACATAGGCCCATACACCATCGACACCCCCATCGCCCTGGCACCGATGGCGGGCATTACCGACAAACCCTTCCGCCGCCTGTGCCGCGCATTCGGTGCAGGCTGGGCGGTCGGCGAAATGCTGACCAGCGATCCCTCGCTGCGCCATACCAAAAAAAGCCTGTACCGCAGCGACTTTTCCGAAGAAGGCGGCATCATCGCCGTGCAGATTTTGGGCAACGACCCTGCTGTCATGGCCGAAGCCGCGCGTTACAACGTCGGGCTGGGCGCGCAGGTCATCGACATCAACATGGGCTGCCCCGCCAAAAAAGTCTGCAACGTCGCCGCCGGCAGCGCCCTGATGCAAAACGAAAAACTGGTCGCCCAAATCCTGCAGGCCGTCGTCGCCGCAGCGGGCGTACCTGTCACCCTCAAAACCCGTTTAGGCTGGGCAGACGAACACAAAAACCTGCCCGTCATCGCCCGCATCGCCGAAGAAGCCGGCATCGCCGCGCTGGCCGTACATGGCCGCACCCGCACCCAAATGTACAAAGGCGAGGCCGAATACGGCCTGATTGCCGAAGTCAAAAGCCGTCTGAAAATCCCCCTGTGGGTCAACGGCGACATCACCTCCCCGCAAAAAGCCGCCGCCGTGCAGGCGCAAACCGGCGCCGACGGCATCATGATTGGGCGCGGCGCACAAGGGCAGCCGTGGCTGTTTCGCGACCTCAAACACTACCGAGAGCATGGCGTTTTGCCCCCGCCTTTAAGTCTGGCAGAATGCAGCCGCACCGTGTTAGCCCATCTGCAGGCGTTGCACGAATTTTACGGCGCAGAAGCCGGCCTACGCATCGCCCGCAAACACATAGGCTGGTATCTAGACCCCCTGCCCGGAGGCGAAGCTGCCCGCCGCGACATCAACCGCATCGCCGAAGCCCCCGCGCAATACGATGCCGTCGCCGAATTCCTGCGCCGCCTGCCCGAGCATACCGACACATGGGCGTGCAGCTATCGGTAAGGGTGTGGTTTTCAGATACATAAAATCCCACGTATCTTGCCTTATTTCAGGCACATGCCCGGCAACGCCCCGAACAGTCCATCAAAAAAAAGCCGTCTGAAAATCTTCAATTTTCAGACGGCTATCCCAAGCCCTACAGGTGGCTGAGCGAAGTCGAAGCCTTTTCAATCTTTAAGCCGCTATTGAGCATCAGTGCGGTTTCCAAAAAGTCAAACTGCGTAGGCTGAGAGCATGAGCGGCCATTTGGCTTACACGTTTCGTTTTTTTCCGCATTACACTATACTTCTGCCATTCCCAAAGAATGATTACCATTATGCCCGATCGCCTGTTTAATTCCGGAAGACGCTGGCTGAAACTGATTGTTTTCGGCAGCACCGCCTTGCTGCTGCTTTTTGTCGGTATGACCGCTTCGGTGTACCACGTTTTCAGCCACGAGCGCATCCAGAGCCGGGCGGATGCGGCTTTGAAGGACACGCGCCGCAGCGTGCGCTTTGATGAGGAAATCGGGCGGAGTTGGTTTCCCCGCCCGACGCTGACCCTGCACAATCTCATTATTTCGCGCCCCGACCGCCGCGATGCCGCCATTCATATCAAACGCGCGCAAATCGGGTTTGCCTGGCGCAGTTTGTGGCAGCAGGAGCCGGTGATTGAAAAATGGCAGGCAGAGGGCGCAGAAATCCGCATCGAGCGGGAAGCGGACGGCAGCTGGAGTCTGCAGGATTTATGGCAGCTGCCGGGCAGAGAGATGGCGGTTAACCGCGTGAATATGGCCGGCAGCCGCCTGACAGTGCGCGTCGGGCAGGCGGATTATGTGGTGGAAGATTTCGGCATCAACCTGCAGGCGCCGGTTTCAGACGGCCG
Source organism: Bergeriella denitrificans NBRC 102155 (assembly GCF_001592185.1). Taxonomy (GTDB): domain Bacteria; phylum Pseudomonadota; class Gammaproteobacteria; order Burkholderiales; family Neisseriaceae; genus Neisseria; species Neisseria denitrificans. Next base: position 6,153 of record NZ_BCWL01000007.1, on the reverse strand, counting down.
CCGTTTCCGCATCATCGGCACGCTGCCGCATGACGCGCATCCTTTGGCGTGGCAGGGGCAGGGCATGCTGAAAGCATCGGCGGAGGGCTGGCAGATACCGGCGTTTACCTTAAACGCGCAAAGCCGTCTGAATCAGCATCCTGTCAATATCAGCGCCGAAGCCGCTCTGCGTATCGATGTGCAGGCGCAGACCCTGTATGCCGACGATACCGCTTTGCGTGCCGACAGCAGCTACCCCAACGGCCATTTGAGCGTGCAGATTCCCCAATGGAGCTTACAGCCCGAACGCCTGCATCTGAATACGCTGAGCGGCGCATTTACCGCGGAAGAGGGTGGGCAGCAATGGGATGCCGCCGTGAAACTCGACAAAGCGGTATGGCGGCCGGGCATTGCCACGCTGGACAGCGCCGAAATCAAAGGGCGCTATAAAACCGTGTACCAGCAAACCCAGTTTACCGCCGCAGGCAACCTGATGTGGCAGCACAGCCGCGGCGTGAAAGCCGAGCAGCTGCAACTGACCGCTTGGCAGGAAAGTCTGACCGATCCCGCCCCCCCGCGCTACAACACCAATCTGCAGGGCAGCGTCGAATGGAGCGGGCCGCAGGCTTGGCAGGGCGGCTTTACCGGCCTGTTCGACCGCCAGCCGCTGGCGCTCAAGCTGCGCTACCATGCCGAAGAAGGCCGCGTGCCCGTGTTGGAAGCCGGGCTGGCGTTGCAAAAGCTCAACCTGATACCGTATTGGCAGAGCCTGCAAAGCAGCGGCGGCAAGGCTTACCCCGCCTTGTTTGAACACCCCCGTATGCCCGAGCTGGATGCCAACTTACGCATCGGGAGCATCCAAATTCCCGGTCTGCAGTTGGACGATGTCGAAACCCATCTACAGGCCGACCGCAGCCGTTTGGCCTTGAGCCGCTTTCAGGCCGGGCTGTACGGCGGGCGCACGCAGGGCGGCCTGGTGGTAACCAATACCGAAATTCCGTCTTACCATCTGCAGCAAAACGCACGCGGCGTACGCATCCGCCCGCTGTTGAGGGATTTGTTCGGCTTCCATACCATCAGCGGCAACGGCGATGCCGACATCGACCTGCGCGCACGCGGGCGCGACCGCCAAAGCCTGAGCGCATCGCTCAACGGCAGCCTTTCCCTGAATATTTCAGACGGCCATTGGCACGGCATCGATTTAAACAATATCCTGCAAAGCGGCAAAGTCGGCCAGGCCGCCGCCGACCGGCAAACCCCGTTCCGTCGCTTTACCCTCAGCAGCACCATTACCGACGGCATCGGCTATCACGAAAACACCGAGCTGACCTCCGACAGCCTGTATGTGACCGGCAGCGGCTATACCGATTTTGCCAAGCAGGAGCTGGCCGAAAACCTGCTGATACGCAACCCGCGCTACCCCCGCGCCAAGCCCGTTCCCCTGAAAATCAGCGGGCCGGTGGATAACCCCTCCGTCACCCTCGATTACAACCGCCTGACCGACGGCCTGAGTACGCCCGAGGAAAAACAGAAAGCCCTGGCCGATACCCTGAAAGAGCAATGGAAATGGCTCAGCCCGCCGTCAGGTCAGGCAGAGAAACGCGCGCCTTAGGCCGGTAAAGATACAGTTATCCTGACATTGTGTGCATGCCGTTGTGGATAATCTGTTTTGGTGTTTGATAAATAAGCAGATTATCAGATTGATTAAAAAACAGGCATAGTGATGCGGGAAAAGCCGTCTGAAAATCCAGTTTTTCAGACTGTAGGATGGGCATCTTGTGACCAAAGGAAATCCCGTTACGGGACCCGTCGCTCATTCATAGAATGAGATAAACCTCTTATTAAGCTATTTTCTTTGCCTTGCGGCAAAGCGACGGGCAGGGATGCCCGTCCTACGTCATTGAAATTTCCGGCTTATAGGGAGAAAGTATTAAAACCTACCGAAAGCATTATCCTGTAAGGTTTTAAACAGAATGAAAGCCATCAACATAAAAATATCCTTTGATACCAAAAACAGACTGTAGGACGGGTATCCCTGCCCGTCACTCATTCACAGAATGAGATAAACCTCTTATTAAGCTATTTTCTTTGCCTTGCGGCAAAGCGACGGGTCCCGTAACGGGATTTCCTTTGGTCACAGGATGCCCGTCCTACGTCATTGCGTGCTATCTGTACTGTCTTTATCTTGCTGTTTGTTTTTTTGTATTGTGTCCGATAAAAAAAGCCGTTTGAAAATTGCATTTTTCAGACGGCTTTTTTGAAATGTGTCAATCTTTTGTTGTCGGGAGGGGGCTATAGTCGTAGGACGGGCATCCCTGCCCGTCGCTCATTCACAGAATGAGATAAACCTCTTATTAAGCTATTTTCTTTGCCTTGCGGCAAAGCGACAGGTCCCGTAACGTGATTTCCTTTGGTCACAAGATGCCCGTCCTACGTCATGGTGTTATCTGTACTGTCTTCATCTTACTGTTTGTTTTTTGTATTGTGTTCAATAAAAAAGCCGTCTGAAAAATCCAGTTTTTCAGACGGCTTTTAATGTAAATAAATTATAAAATATATTAATTCATTTAAAAATAAAATAAGTTATATAAAATTTAATAATTAAATTAGTATTATCAAATTAATTTATATATGCTAAAATACTACCTACTACCTACTACCTACTACCTACTACCTACTACCTACTACCTACTACCTATAGCTGATATTACATACTGGTTTTTCGTATGAAAAATAAGACAAATGAGTTTTGATTTGCGTTAATAAATTCTAATAAAAGATGATATGTAAATCAAATGTCGATATAATAGCCGAGCTGAAAGCTATCAGCCGATATGTTGTATAAATATGCCGGCTGCCTCGGAGAAATTTTATGAGGACAAAGTCAGTAAAGCTCTGTTAAAGAGTGTGATATGAAAAATGCGCGATCCGCGCATTTTTATTCTGGTATCTGTGTGCAGCTGATGTTTGGCTACATGGAGATGCCGGGCTGCGAAGCCTTCGGTTTGGCGGCCCGGCATTATTTATTGTGATTTGTATGCTTCGGCTTTTGCAAATCACGTCTATCTTTTAAAGGCTTATATACGTGAATAAATCTTATAAAGTGATATTTAACCGCTCGAAAGGTATTTTCCAAGCGGTTTCGGAGCTTGGTAAAGCTCAGGGGAAAGCAAGCAGTAAAACGGTCAGCACTGTAAAGACCATCGCCTCATCCGTGGCGGCGGCGGTGATGCTGATGGGTAGCCCTCAGGCATTGGCGGCATATACTGCAGGTCCAAATGGAAACGATTTGAAACTTGCAACATCTGCTTTAGGCAGTGTTGCGATTACTGGCGGAGCAGGTGTTGCAACTGCGTCAGGCGGTTGGGCAATCGCCGTGGGTAACAATACTACAGCGACTGCTAATGACGCGATTTCAATCGGCTCGCATTCGCGAGCTCTGTACGAAAACACGGTATCTATCGGCAATCGTAATACTGTCGGGGTGACTGGTTTCAATGGTGCAAACTCCGTTGTAATCGGTCATAACTCGAGAACATCGGAGCGCCAAGGTATTGCTGTTGGCGATAAAGCCAATGCTTACGGTATGGCGTCTGTTGCCATTGGCCGTGACACGGTTGCGTTGGCAGGCTCGGTGGTTATCGGTAGTGAAGCGCAGGTTATCAGAGATCCCAACATTCCGAATTTGGAGCTGCAATATACGGCTAACGGCTCGCAATTCGGTGAGGCTCAAAATTCGGTATCCGGCCATGTGGTTATCGGTGAGCAGGCGCGTGCGGGTAATGTGATTAGGCAGATTAACGGCGGCCAAATTGCCATCGGTAAGCGGGCCAATGCCACATCGCTGCGCGGTATTGCCATCGGTGAGGGCGCTGAAGCCCATGTTGTTGATAAAAATATTGATCCCAATAACCCTGATCAGGTTGGGCTAATGAGAGACAGCTTGGCGGTGGGTACTTTATCCAAGTCAACCGGCGTAGGCGCCTCGGCGGTTGGTATGGAATCCAATGCTTCGGGCTTTATTGCCTCGGCGATTGGCGGGAATGCTAATGCAAGCGGCTCCCAGTCTTCAGCAGTCGGTAGCAGCGCCAATGCCTCGGGTACATGGGCTACCGCCTTGGGTGTCAATTCCAATGCCGGCGCCCAAAATGCGAACGCTTTGGGTAACGAAAGTGTTGCCAGCGCACACAGCGCAACCGCAGTGGGCAGTAAGGCGAAAGCCACCGAAGCGAATGCAACGGCAGTAGGCGATACTGCGCTTGCCGGCGGCGTGAAATCTTCAGCCCTGGGCGCCAATGCGAATGCCTCAGGCAGCAGTGCCACCGCTTTGGGTAATGCGGCGACTGCATCTGCTCAAAATGCAACTGCGATCGGCGTAGGCGCGCAGGCAACGCTGGATAATTCTGTTGCTTTAGGCTCTAACTCCGTTACTTCATCAGGTTTAACGCCGACTTCTGCCGGTACAACCAAATACGAAACAGCCTCCATCGGCGGTATTACCTATGGCGCAGCAGGCGGTATGAGTGCATTTGCCGGTGCAAACCCGAACTCCGTCGTATCTTTGGGCACTGCCGATTCACCCCGCCGTCTGCAAAATGTTGCGGCAGGTTTGATTAGCGCAACCTCTACCGATGCAGTAAACGGCTCGCAGCTGTATTCCGTAGCCAGCGCAGTGGCCGGCCGCGCCGTGCCGTTTACCACTCAAGTAAACGGTACTTTGGTTGAAACCATCGGCGACAGCACAAAAGGTACGCCTGATACCACTGTAAACTTTGTCGACGGTAATGCGACTACCGCACGGGTAGATAATAAGGCTGCGCCAAATAAAGGCATTACTTTTGACGTTAAGGTCGATGATTCGACAATCAAAATTGTGAATGGCGCGCTGACCGCTGTCACTTCTGCGGGCACGCCGGTCGATCTGCCGAGCAGCTATACCCATGTAAATGACGGTACAGCTACCCAGTCTGTGGGAAGTCCGACAACCAACTTGGGACGATATAACGAAAAAGGCGGCGCGATAGGTACTAAATCGATTGCGGTCGGTGTGAGTGCCAAATCGGAAGGTATCAATTCGATTGCCGTCGGCTTAGGGGCAAATACCAACGCAAACGGTGAAAATACGATTTCGTTAGGCTCATCTGCCGTTTCGGCTGATGCCCGGGCGATTGCGATTGGTGCATTTTCACAAGCGGTAAGCAGCCATACAATTGCGGTGGGTAATAACGCCATTGCCAATGCGTCTGATGCGTTGGCAATGGGCCGCGTATCCCGCGCTTCAAAAGAGGGTGCAATCGCATTGGGTGCGCAAACGAGTGCTTCCAGTAATCATGCGATAGCCTTGGGTAGCCGAGCCAATGCTTCGGCTACGCGCGCCGTATCATTGGGTGCTGATGCCAGTGCTTCGGTTAACCGTTCTGTGGCATTAGGCGACAGCGCAACGACTGTTGCGGCTGTAGTTACAAAAGAGGCGGAGGTTAACGGTGTTAAGTACGGTAACTTTGCCGGTGCAGCGCCCATCAGCGTGGTTTCCGTTGGCAGTGAAGGCAACGAGCGCCAAATCCACAATGTAGCAGCAGGCCGTATCAACGCGACTTCTACGGACGCGATTAACGGCTCGCAGCTGTATATGGTCGCCCAAGAAGTCGGCAACCGCATGCAGTCATTCACCACCAGCGTGAACGGCACAAAAGCTGAAACCATCAGCAATAAAGGCGATGTAAACTTCGTTGATGGCAAAGCAACGACTGCGCGTGCGATTGACGGCGACATTACCTTTGATGTCAATGTGGACGGCAGCTCTATCGTCAATAATAATGGCAAGCTGTCTGGTGCGACCGTGGTATCAGGCAATAACACCACCGTTACCAATACCGCGACATCAGGTGCGCCTGTTTACAAGGTTGACGCGCGCGACACCCTAGTAACTGGCGATCAAGGTGTAACCATCACTGGCGGCACTCTGAACGCGAACGGCGTGCGTACTTATAACGTCGCAGCAAACATAGATAACTCAACCATCACCATTAACAAAGATGGTCAGCTTGTGGCGAATATCCCTGAAGTGAACATCACTGAAGGCGAAGTGGGCGCACTTCCGAGCGGCGCACTTGAAGAGACAGGCGATACCACAGGTTTTGTGAACAGCACGAACTTGGTTAACGCGATCAATGC
>NZ_BCWL01000006.1 GCF_001592185.1 Bergeriella denitrificans NBRC 102155 | reverse complement strand
CAATCTCACATGTTCACGGCAACTCAGCATCTATCGGCATACTTTAAGAGCAAACACACTCGATTTAACTTCTCCATCATCGCCCAGCATCAAAAGGCCGTCTGAAAAACACCTTAACCCCAGCGTTTTTCAGACGGCTTTTGATAGCAAACCCGCCAATAATCAAAAATAACCGGCTTTTTTGCGCTCTTCCATCGCCGCTTCGGAAACGCGGTCATCCATGCGGGTGGCGCTGCGTTCGGAAATGGTGGCAGCGGCGGTTTCGGCGATGATGTCTTCGGGCGTGGCGGCGGTGCTGGCCACGGGGCAGGTGCAGGAAATGTCGCCGACGGTGCGGAAGCGCACATCGCGGATTTCGGAAACGTCGCCGTCGCGTTTCGGCGTGAGCGGGGTTACGGGAACGAGCAGGCCGTTGCATTCGACCACTTCGCGTTTGTGCGTGTAGTAAATCGGCGGCAGGGCGAGGTTTTCACGGGCGATGTATTGCCAGATGTCGAGTTCCGTCCAGTTGGAAATCGGAAACACGCGCATGTTTTCGCCCAGGAAGAGGCGGGTATTGTAAAGCGACCAAAGCTCTGGGCGTTGGTTTTTCGGGTCCCATTGGCCGAATTCGTCGCGGAAGGAAAAAATGCGCTCTTTCGCGCGGGCTTTTTCCTCATCGCGCCGCGCGCCGCCCATCAGCGCGTCAAAGCCTTGCTCCTCAATGGTTTCCACCAAAGTAACGGCTTGTGCGGCATTGCGCGAATCGGTTTCGCGGCGCAAAACCACCGTGCCGCGTTTGATGGAGTCTTCCACGCTGCCGACCACAAGCTGTACGCCGGTACGCGCTACGGTTTCATCGCGGAACTGAATCACTTCGGGATAGTTGTGGCCGGTATCGACGTGCAGCAGCTTGAACGGCAACTTCAGCGGGCGGCCTTCGATTTTGAAGGCCTTAACCGCCAAGGAGAGTAAGACCACGGAGTCTTTGCCGCCGGAAAACAGCAGCGCCGGATTTTTGGCTTCGGCGATGACTTCGCGGATGATGTGGATGGATTCGGCTTCGAGCCAGTCGAGGTGGTGGTTTTGGATGGACATGGAGTTCTTTCGCCTGCATTAATCATGATAGCCCTTACTGTAAACAGGCCGTCTGAAAAAGGGAAAGAATGGTTTGTTTGGAGTAAAGATGATTTTGTTATATCCACGCCCTATACGACCACCCCGCCGACACCGAAAGAAGGAATACCGAAAGAAGGAATTTCGCCACCAACTACAAAATCACATTAAATCCCACCACTCCCCGTCCATCCTTCCACCACAATCGCCGCCAAGTCCCGCCGCATACCCATCATTGCCGCCAACGGCCTGGCTTGTATTATTGCCGTGTGCCTTTTACCTAAATACGCTGGCCGGGCGAGGGCAATTTGATGGTATGTTTTATGGCGTGCAGGCGTTGGAATTGTTGGCAGGAGCGGTAAATCTTACCCTGATGGGCTGAGTATGCGTGATGATTTTGCCATTTGCAGACCAAAGAAATAATGGGAAAATAGGGAATTTGGTTATTTTTTAATAGAGAATGCCGTCTGAAAATACGATTTTTCAGACGGCTTTTTTATCACTAATCCAACTCAGGCATTCCCAATGACTTTAGATATTGATATGTGCCATTATAAAATGCCGTTTGGCGCGTTACATCTGTTTCGCTTCCTTCTGGCATCCAAATAACCATGCCTTGACGGGCACGCGTCAGCAATACCCGATAGGCGTTTTTCAGATACTGTCTATCCTCTTTTTTATTTATATTTTGCCATTTGCTGCCTTTAAATGCCTGGCAATGCCAATCGCCATTTTTATAATAAAAATTACCGCCCCATGCCACACAAGTCCAATCCAACTCCAATCCTTGTACTTCAAATTCACTGGCAACATCTTCCAAAAAATAAGAAGAACGTACATCATCTTTTGAGTTCAAAAACCAATGAGCCACATCAATTTCATTTTTAACATTAACACCCAAAGCTTTTAAGCGGCGAGCGCCTGATGAGGCAAGCAAGCCATAACGTTCACTACCGCGTGCACGCAGCCGAAGCCAATCTTTGGCCTTTTGCAAGTTTCTTGTTATTACAATGGGATAATTATTTTTAATTTCTAAATATAATTGCTGGGCTTCTTGATGATTACATTCTAATAGCGCATGGACAAAAGCGGACACCTTCTCAGAGCGAAAGGAACGCACAGAGGTTGCCAAATGAAGCGACTTTTCAGCAATTTGTTGCGTATTCAACCATTGTTTTAAATCGGCACTGCCAAGGTAATTATTTTCATGAATGATAAGATCTGAATAATACACCTGCCACATAGGATATTTGGTTTTTAATGCCTCCATCCACGCTTCCAGTCCAGCCTCACCGGTATTGATTTCTTGACCACCGCCAATCAAACAAACAACCACGCACCAATCTTGGTGGCGATCCATGACTTCTATTAAAAAATCAGGCTCAGATTGATAAAAATCATGCATACCTCGTTTTTGGCTCATAAACTTATGTACCTGGTGAGCATTCCAAGCGCGTTGCGCTTCATCAAATACGACCACTTTTTCAGTAGGTGCTTGAGTATTTTTGAGATATTCGTCTCTAAAATGATGAATATTTTGGATAAAAGCCTTTGTTTGTTTCAGTGCTACTTTTTTGGGTTTGTCTGCGGTATTTCTGGCCAAAGCTTCTTGCAAGACTGTTACCAGCGGACCATTGCCTGATAAAAATACCGCATAATCATCTTCGTTTAATTGCAAGTGTTGATTGGCAATATTCAGACCAGCAAGGGTTTTGCCAGCACCAGGTACACCAGTTACAAAACAGATGGCTTTTTGCTTCTGCTTTTTTGACTTTGCAATAATTTGTTTAATGCAATTGGCAGTAGCGGATAAATTTTGCGCACCTGCGTCAGAACGGGTAATTTCCCGAACATCATGATTGGCATATAAAGCCTGTGCAGCCTCTACAATGGTTGGTGTGGGTTTATATTGAGACTGCTCCCAAGATTCTGTATTGATATGTTCTGTGGCATGAAATTGTTTAAACCATTCGCCCAAATTATCAGCATTTAATTGAATGGCCTCAGCCAGCTTTATTGCTTGATTAAGGTTACTGGCAACACTCGGCGCTTTTTCTGCAACCAATACGGGAATTAGACATGCGTCATGGCTACCTGCATGAAAATTTCGCAAATCTAGCGCATAATCAATTACTTGATCAAGATCGGATTTATCGTATTTTTTGGCACCGATTTTAAACTCTAAAAGGAAAATTCTGTTGCCAATCACAATAATATTATCAACACGCTTTCCCATGCGAGGGATTGCAAATTCAAAATAAATAAAACCGCTCAACCCAACAAGCTGAGATTTTAATATACGAATTTGCTTTATCCAGGCATTTTTTTGGGATATTTCCAGTTGCTGATGACCATAGTGTTGGGTTAATTCCCCTAAAATTTTAGTTTCATCATCAACCATAAAATTATGGATACTATTTTTATAATAAGCGCGCTGCATTTTATATAATCTAAAGATGGGTAATTAAATAGATTTAATACTCGGAACGAGTTGATACTTTTATTATATCATTTTCTTAATATTAAATGTTAGGCGTGCCTCAAAGTTACCTTTGAAGCTTTGTACGGTATGTTCAAAATTTAGCATTTATCGCCCATCTAAGATTTTTTATAGTTTAAAAACAACCACTTATGCATAAATAAATTACGCAGCAATAAGAATAATGCATAATTTTATTAACAATAAAACAAATACAGAGTAAGATAATCATAAATTGCATTTATTTATCTACTGTATGGATATAGAGAAGACCATTAACTATGAAAACCATCCTTCTTAAATATATAGCCCAGCTTTATACTGGCTTTACCATTCGCGAATCGATAGATTATCTCGATTATGGGGAAGTCAGTGCGGTGCAAATTAAAGATTTGCCCAAAGATTCAAACCGAATTGATACCGCACTTTTAACCGGTATTGAATGGAAATACGATTCCAAACCGCAATTTTTAGCACACAACGCCATTTTGCTGGTCGCACGTGGCGAGCCGGCCGCTTATCTGTTTGGCGGTACGCTGGCAGATAAAGTGGTGGCAAGCAATCCCTTTATTGTCATCAATTTAGCACAAAATGGCTTATTACCTGAATATTTGGTGTGGTATCTCAACCATTCGGCAATGGCGAAAGGTTATTTTTCATCGGTATCACGCGGCACATCTTTTCCTATTTTGACACTTGGTGTGGTGAAAGAGCTGCCGGTCAAAATCCCACCCTTGGCCGTTCAACAACAGATTATTAAGAGACATATTCAAATGGAAGCGGAAAAAAAGCACTTCAACCAACTCATCCAGCTCCGCCAAGAATACAATGCCGCATTGGCCGAACAACTTTTAAATGCAAATTAAGGAATTATTATGACCGCTATTATCACTCAATATCACCCCCATCACAGCACCTTAGTTTCCATTTTATGGAACATCGCCAACGGCTTGCGGGGCACTTACCGTCCGCCACAGTACCGCCGTGTGATGTTGCCCTTGATTGTGCTTGCGCGTTTTGATGCGATTTTGTCTCAGCATACCGATGAGATGAAAGCCCATTTTGAAGCGAATAAAAGCAAGCCACAACTGGTTTTGGATAAAGAATTAACTGCTATTGTAGGTAAAGACCGTAAACAAACCCTCTACAACACCAGTGGTTTCAACCTTGCACGCCTACTGGACGATCCAGAACATATCCGTACTAATCTAATTAAATACATTGGCGGTTTTTCTGCCAAGGCGAAGGATATTTTCGACAAATTTGAGTTTGAAAAAGAGATCGATAAGCTCGATGAAGCCAACCGCCTGTTTAAAATCCTGCAAACCTTTGTCGGTGATTTGCAGTCGCAAGGCTTAACCCTTTCGCCTGACGTGATTTCCAACAGTCAAATGGGCTATTTATTTGAAGAGTTGATCCGTAAATTCAACGAACAAGCCAACGAAGAAGCAGGCGATCACTTTACCCCACGTGAAGTGATCCGCCTGATGGTAAATATCGCCTTTGCCGAAGACCACGCTGAATTACAAAAACCAAACGTACACCGCACTATTTACGACCCGACCTGCGGTACGGGCGGTATGCTGTCCGAATCGGAAAAAGAACTCAAAGGATTTAACAATGCCATCAGTCTCGGACTGTACGGGCAGGAATATAATGCCGAATCCTACGCCATCTGCTGTGCCGATTTGCTGATTAAAGACGAGCCTGCCGAACACATCGTCTTTGGCGACACTTTGGGCGTACTCAATGCCAAAGACAAAGGCAACGGCTTTACTCCGCACGACGGACATAGTGATAGACGCTTTGACTATATGTTTGCCAACCCACCTTTTGGAGTGGAATGGAAAATCCAAGAAGATTTTGTCAAAAAAGAGCATCAAGACCAAGGCTTTAACGGCCGTTTTGGTGCAGGCTTGCCACGGATCAATGACGGATCGTTACTGTTTTTACAGCATATGCTAAGCAAAATGAAACAGCCTGAAACTGACGCTCAAGGCTCACGCATTGCCGTTGTGTTTAACGGATCGCCACTGTTTACCGGTGATGCTGGATCAGGCGAGAGTAATATCCGCCGTTATGTGATTGAAAACGACCTACTTGAAGCTGTGATCGCACTGCCTGACCAAATGTTCTACAACACTGGTATTTATACCTATATCTGGGTGCTGTCGAACAAAAAAAATGCCAAGCGACAAGGCAAAGTACAGCTGATTAACGCCACGCAGTATTTCCAAAAAATGCAAAAATCACTCGGCAACAAACGCAATGAATTATCGGAACAGCACATCGCCGACATCACACGCCTTTATGCCGAATTTAAACAAAACAAAGACAGCAAAATTTTCAACAACCAAGATTTTGCTTATTTAAAAGTGATTGTCGAACGCCCGTTACGCCTGAATTTTCAAGCAAGTAGCGAGCGTATTGAAAAACTATGGGAGCAAACCGCTTTTGCCAATCTAGCCAAAAGTAAAAAAATCAAAGATGCAGCACAAATCAAAGCCGACGAAACACAAGGCTTGGCACAGCAGCAAGCCATTATTGCAGCATTAAACAGCTTGGAAGATACGTTTTACACCGACCGCAAGGCTTTCTTAAAAGTATTAGATCCGATCTTAAAAGCCTTAAATTTCAGCGTATCTGCACCGCTGAAAAAAGCAATTTTAGAAGCCTTAAGTGAGCAGGATCAAACCGCCGATATTTGCACAGACAGCAAAGGCAATAAAGAAGCCGATCCGCAATTGCGTGATAGCGAACTGGTACCGTTGCCGTCTGAAATTGCGTTTCCATTAAATTTGGGCTACGACAACCAAACGCATTTAGATGAACTTTTGACCGCACTTCGCCCTACCATAGAGGCCTATATGCAGGCAGAAGTATTACCGCATGTACCTGATGCGTGGGTCGATGAAAGCAAAACTAAGCTGGGTTATGAAATCCCGATCAACCGCCATTTTTACGAGTACAAACCGCCGCGTGATTTGAGTGAGATTAAAGTTGATATTGTGGCACTAGAAAAAGAAATTATGCAGATGCTCGGCAAGTTGCAGTAAGGAGAAAATAATGAACCATGATTTAACCGTATCTGCGGTAGCAAGAAACAATGTATTAAACAATCCTTATACCTTATCAGTCTTGGAGGAAAACTTACAATTAGGCGGTTTGACGTTTGAAGGCGAAACGGTATTTACCAAACAGCAAGTAGCACAAATATTGGAAATTGATATTAGAACAATAGAACGCTATCTTGCCTCTCATTCTGATGAATTAAGTAAAAACGGCTACCGATTGCTAAAAGGTAACTCTTTGAAAAAGATAAAATTAATTTATCTGACCGACACAAATGTCGGTCAGATAGAGCCTAAGACTAAAGCGCTGGGAGTATTTACTTTTCGTGCACAGCTCAATCTTGCCATGCTAGTTACTGAAAGCGAGCGTGCTAAATTTATCCGTAGTCGGATGTTGGATATTGCTATTGATGTTATTGCTCAAAAAGCAGGCGGAAAAACAAAGCAAAATATCAAAAGAACTGTTGCACCAAATCATCCATGCCATCATCCATCAAGACGACTATTCAGAATCGCTTAAATATGAATTGCTACAAGCGATTAGTTAGAGAAAATTTGGAACCATACAAGCGGTCATTTTTGCACAAAAGTTTACAAAGTCAGGAAAAATAATGAATAGATATGAACAATATAAAGAAAGAGGCATTGCATGGCTGGGGGAAATTCCTGAACATTGGGAAGTGAAGCGGTTGAGGTTTTTATTAGATTTAAATCCTGTTAAATCAGAATTGAATTTACCAGAAGATACTTTAGTTTCTTTTATTCCAATGGAAGCGGTTAATTTAGATAAGAATTTAACCTTAAGCCAAGAAAAAAACTTGGACGAAGTATATAAAGGCTATACCTATTTTAAAAATGATGATGTTGTATTGGCAAAAATAACCCCTTGCTTTGAAAATGGGAAAGCAGCAATTGCACAAAATTTGACGAACGGAATTGCTTTCGGTACAACAGAATTGCACGTTTTAAGAGCAAAAACTATCATCAATAATCAATTTTTATACTATTTGATTAAATCTGATGTATTTATGAAAGTTGGTGAGTCTGAAATGTATGGTGCTGGCGGGCAAAAACGTATTTCCGAAGAGTTTGTTAAGAATTTCTCAGTCGGTTTACCCCCACTTCCCGAACAAACCGCTATTGCTGATTATTTGGATAAACAATTAGGCGATATTGATGCACTGATTGCCAAGCAACAAACTTTGCTGACGTTGCTTGCCGAACAACGCGCCGCTACCATCACGACTGCCGTTACCAAAGGCTTAAACCCTAATACCCCCATGAAAAATAGCGGCGTTGCGTGGCTTAGGGATATTCCTGAGCATTGGGAAGTGAAGCGGTTGAAGTTTTTAGGGGAAATAATTTTAGGTTTAACTTATTCTCCTGAGAATATTACAAATGAAGATAATGGAACATTGGTTTTACGCTCATCAAATGTTCAAGATGGGAAATTGGTATTTGATGATAATGTTTTTGTCAATTCAGAAATACCCCAAAAAATCATTACAACAGAGAACGATATTTTGATTTGTTCAAGAAATGGTAGCCGTGCCTTAATTGGTAAATGTGCTTTAATAGAAGGAAAAGGCTTAAATCAAGCATTTGGTGCTTTTATGACGGTATATAGAACACCATACAGAAAATTTATATATTACGCATTAAATTCAGAGATTTTTAAATCTCAGCTTGGTTTGTTTTTAACATCAACAATCAACCAACTTACAACACAAGTTCTAGGGAATTTTAATATTGCTTTCCCCCCACTTTCCGAGCAAACAGCCATTGCCGACTACCTTGACCAAAAAACCGCCGAAATAGACCGCTTGACAGACACGGTAAACCAAACCATCGGCCGTCTGAAAGAATACCGAACCGCACTGATTACACAGGCGGTAACGGGGAAAATCAAGGTGGTGTAGGTACGCAGTTATTTTTCGCTGCGTAAGCACACGCAAGCGATTGGTTTTGGCGAAAAAACACCAAGAAAGACAAAAAGACACGCAAGAATAAGGAAAATAGATGAAACAGGCACTACCTATCAATATTGATGATTTGTTGCACAAACGCCGTGTAGAAAGTGAGCGGATTGAGTATAAGGCAGATTGGAACCGCGAGGATGTTTTGCATACTTTGTGTGCGTTTGCCAATGATTTTCATAATCTGGGCGGCGGCTATATGGTTGTCGGTGTGGCCGAAGAAAACGGAATGCCTATCCTACCTCCGGTCGGCCTATCACCTGAAAAAATCGACAATATCCAAAAAGAGTTATTGCAGCTTGAAAAAAATGCCATCACGCCTGCTTATCATACGCTGACAGAAGTCTATGAAATTGAAGGAAAATCGGTTTTGGTATTGTGGGCTGTGGCTGGTGAGATGCGTCCTTATAAATGTCGGGTCAGCTTGGGTAAAGATAAGCTGGAGCGTGCGTATTATATCCGTCGCAATACCAGCACCATTAAAGCCACGGGCCCAGATGAGGCAGAGCTCTTGGGGCTTGCCAATAAAATTCCGTTTGATGACCGCTATTGCCAATCTGCCACATTAGATGACTTAGAACCGCATTTAATCCGAGAGTTTTTAAGCGAAGTCAAAAGCGGCTTAGCTCCATCGGCACACAATTTGTCAGTGGAGGAATTGGGCAGGCGGATGAATATTATCGGCGGTGTGCAAGAGGCATTGTTTCCGAAAAATGTGGGCTTGTTGTTTTTTAACAGTCAGCCCGAGCGCTTTTTTCCGGCAACGCAAATCGACGTGGTGTATTTTCCTGACGGTACAGGTGGCGATGTGATTGAAGAAAAAGTGTTTACCGGCCCACTGGGAAGAATCACGCAAGACGCATTGAGCTATATTAAAAACCGTTATATTCAAGAAACCGTGATCAAACACCCCGAACAAGCACAATCGGAACGATTTGTGAATTTTCCATTTGCTGCGGTTGAAGAGGCGGTGGTGAATGCTATCTATCATCGCTCTTACCAAGAGCGTGAGCCGATTGAAATCCGTATTACTGAAGAAGAATTGACGGTTTTAAGCTTTCCTGGTCCCGACCGTTCAATCAAACTTAGCGATTTGCAACAAGGTCGGGCAGTGAGCCGCCGTTATCGTAATCGTCGTGTTGGTGAATTTTTAAAAGAACTGGATTTGACCGAGGGTCGATCTACGGGCATTCCTAAAATTCTGCGAGCAATGAAAGACAATGGCTCGCCATCACCGATTTTTGAAACCGATGACGACCGCAGTTTTTTCCTGATTCGTTTACCGATTCATATCGGTAGTGGGGTTGAACCCACCCCCCAAGTTGAAACCCAAGTTAATAATGCTCAATCTGTTGATAATAAAGCTATTTTAAACGATATGTTTCAAGCAGACCCCCAAGTTACCCCCCAAGTTACCCCCCAAGTTTTAGAGGTGGTGGCGTTGTTGCGAAAATTGGGGGGTGCACTCAGTAAATTAGAAATGATGAGGCATTTAAAATTGAAAGATGATAAGCATTTTAGAAAAGTGTATCTTGTCCCTGCAATGGAGGCTGGCTTGATTGAAATGACGATCCCTGACAAACCGCGTAGCCGCAATCAAAAGTATCAATTAACCCAGGGAGAATAAAAATGCATACCGAATACGACTTTGAAAATGAAATCGAAGCTACTTTGTTAAATGACGGCGGTTATCAGAAAGGTTCGGCAAAATCTTACGATAAATCAACCGCTCTTTTCCCTGATGACGTGGTGGCGTTTATCCAAACTACCCAGCCCAAATTGTGGGCACGCTTGGAATTGCTGTTTAAAGACCAAGCGGCAGCAGAATTGCTCAAGGCGTTAAACCAAGAGTTGAATATCAAAGGCAGTCTAAAAGTCTTGCGTGAAGGGTTCCGCATTGCCAATCGCACGGCGAAGATGGCATATTTTGCACCCAACTCCACCTTAAACGAGACATCAAAAGCCCAATACGATGCCAATATTGTTACCGTTACTCGCCAAGTGATTACCGAATTTAATGAGCGGATTGATTTAGTGATTGCAATCAACGGCATTCCGATTGCGACCCTTGAGCTAAAAAACGGACTGTCGGCAACGGGTTGGACGGTGGAAGATGCCATCAGCCAATACAAAAAAGAACGCAATCCGCAGGGTAAACTGTTTACGTTTAAAAAACGGACATTGGTGCATTTTGCCGTCGATACCGATGAAGTGTATATGACAACCAAACTTGACGGTGAAAACACACGCTTTTTGCCATTTAACCGAGGCTTTAACGACGGCAAAGGCAATCCGCCTGTGGAAAACGATGTAAAAACGGCGTATTTGTGGCGTGAAATTCTGCTTAAAGACAGCCTAATGGAGCTTGTCGGACGTTTTTTGCATTTAAACCGCGAAGAACGTAAAGTCCGTACTGAATCGGGTTTTCGCTATATCACAACCGAAAGTATGATTTTTCCACGTTTTCATCAGCTGGATGCGGTGCGTAAGCTTATCAGCCATGCCAAAATACACGGCTCAGGCAAAAATTATCTGATTCAGCATTCGGCAGGCTCAGGCAAATCCAATACGATTGCGTGGCTGGCACATCATTTGGTTTCGCTACACAATACCTTTGATGAAAAAATCTTCCATTCGGTGATTATTGTAACCGACCGTGTGGTATTGGACAGGCAACTGCAAGACACGGTGGCACAATTTGGACAAACCGATGGCGTGGTCAAAAAAATTGATAAAGACACCCACCAGCTCACGGCTGCTATTGCGGCAAATGTGCCGATTATTATCACCACGATTCAAAAATTCCCCTATGTGATGCACAGTATCCAAACCAAAGCAAAACACGGCGAACATATAGTGCTAGATACCGAGGGCAAACGTTTTGCGGTGATTATTGATGAGGCACACAGTTCGCAAAGTGGCGAAACGGCGAGTGAATTACGCCAAGTACTGAACAAAAGCGGCATTGAAGCCGCGATTGCGGCAGAGTTTATGGATTTGGACGAAACTCTGTCAGCGGACGAACTGGCGGTACAGCAAGCAGTATTGCGTGAGCAGTTTAAACGCAAGCGGCAAGAGAATTTGAGCTTTTTTGCTTTTACTGCCACCCCAAAATGGAAAACATTGGCACTGTTTGATGAGTCAAACGAACATGGGAAAACGCCGTTCCACAGCTATACGATGAAACAGGCGGTTGAAGAAGGCTTTATTTTAGATGTATTGGCAAACTATACGACTTATAAGCAATATTTCCGCCTGTTGCGTGCTGCCGAGGCGGATATTGAATTGCCGAAACATAAAGCTAAAAAAGAGCTGATGCGGTTTGTAAATCTGCATCCGAGTGTGATTAGCCAAAAAGTAGAAATTATCATCGAGCATTTTTATGCGGTTACACGGCATAAATTGGGCGGACATGCTAAAGCTATGGTCGTAACAAGTTCGCGTGAATCGGCAGTGCGTTATAAATTGGCGTTTGATGACTATATTGCAGAAAAAGGATATGAAGGAATTAAATCGCTGGTGGCGTTTTCTGGCCGTGTAATTCTGCCTGAGCAAAGCGAAAAAGAATACAGCGAACCACAAATGAACGGCGGCATTAAAGAAACCAAATTGCCTGATCATTTTGATAGTGATAATTATCAGGTACTGCTGGTAGCGGATAAATACCAAACCGGTTTTGACCAACCGCTACTACATACTATGTTTGTCGATAAAGTATTATCAGGCGTGCAGGCGGTGCAGACGCTTTCTCGCCTCAATCGCACGGCAAAAGGCAAAGAAGATACGTTTGTGCTGGATTTTGTCAATAGCCACGAAGATATTTTTGAGGCATTTAAGCCGTATTACCAACGCACCGAGGCAGGCGAAATGCCGGACAACGAAAAGTTGGCAGATCTCGGTAATACCTTAGATGAATGGAACATTTATTTCGCACAGGATATTGAGGATTTTGCCGCTGTTTGGTTTGGAGGACGCACCACCCCAACCCATGGCGAACATAAAAAACTCAATGCCATTATTGATAAGGCGGTAGAGAAATACCGACATCTTTCAGACGACCCCAACCGCAATACCGAACAGCAAAAATTGTTCAAAAGTCAATTGCAGAGCTATTTGAATTTATATTTGTTTGTCTCGCAGATTGTGCCGTATGCAGATTCATTGCACGAAAAACGCTATGTGTATCTAAAAGCCCTGATGATGAAGCTACCACGCGGGTTACAACCAGAAAATCTGGATTTATCCAAAATGGCGGTATTGCAGTATTACCGTTTGCAACAAATCAGCGAAGGTTCAATTACATTAAACAACGGCGAGGCAAACCCACTCAAAGGCTCAACCGATGTCGGTACGGGGCAGGTATCGTTAAGTGAAGAGCTGGACAAACTGATTAAGGAGTTAAACGAATCCTTTACTACCGAATTTACGCTAGAAGACTTGCTGTTTTTCGAATCTATTGAAAAATTTGCCCAAAACCATCCTGACATTCTCAATGCGGCAAATAATAATCCGTTGGCTTCATTTATTGATTATTTCAACAGTCGCATAGATGATTTATTAGTCAGCCTGTTTGAAAAATTTGGTGAAAGCGTAACCAAAGTCTTAAACAACCCAAAAATCAAACACAAAGTCAGCCGTAGATTGGCAAAAGCGATTTATGAGAAGGTGCATAAAGGCTAAGGTTACATAAAAAATCAAGAGATAACAATCACAGGCGGTTTTTCACTCTATAAGTGCTGAGTACTTCATATACATGTGAAAAACTGACAGCCATTCAATGACTCTGCGGCTTTCTCCTTGAAGAAATCCTCATATTCTTTCTTGGATGGACTTAATGAAAAATTTTGGTGTTTTTTATTTCTCTTGAAATGACAACTTTATTCCACATATTTAAGTTAATTGATAATACTGATAACTGAGAGAACATCAATGAATCTGCCACTTATACTTAATTTAGACATAAACAGCCATGAAGGAAATTTATCTAGACAAATTACACTGGAAAACGCCTTTAGTGTTATTTTGGGTGCGAACGGTTCGGGAAAAACTCATCTTTTAAAAAGTTTTAAGCATGCTTTTCCAAGTGAACAAATTGCACATAAGAAAGTCCGCTTTGTATCAGCAGGACGCATGGGGATGTTTGAACAATATCGTTCTAACTGTGATGGATATAACCATGGCGACAACTACTATAATAAAGCAACGCACGGCTCAAAAGACTATTCATCCAGAAGACATCAAATAGAAACCATTAATGGCGACTTTCATACGCTTTCTGCTCGACTTGATATTTTAATTAAAGTCAGAGAGCGGCTAAGAAAACTATTTAAACGAGATGTTGTTATTGATTGGAATAATGGCAATTTACACGTTTATTTTTCACGCCTTACGTCAAGCTCTTCTCAATACTCATCAGCACGAGAAGCCTCAGGCTTAATTCACTTAACCGCTCTTTTATCTGCTCTTTATGATGATGAAGTGGGTGTTTTATTGATTGATGAGCCTGAGGTCTCCTTACACCCTCAACTACAAGCATTTTTATTAAAAGAAATTTTATCCGTTGCTGGAGTGCCTAGCGCTGGAAGTAATAAAAAAATTGTTGTAATTGCTACGCATTCAACGGAAATGTTAAGAATCAATCAAATTGAAGACTTATCTTCCCTTATTTTTTGTTATGACTTAAAACAGCAACCAATACAAATATCCAAAAAGGATGAAGTTTTAAAAAACCAAAAACTTAAAAGCCTCATCAAAAGATTGGGGCAGGAGCATAAGTTATCCCTATTTTCTCAAAAGCCATTGCTGGTAGAGGGTCCTTCCGATGTCATTATTTGTAACGCATTAGCAGACCAACTTGGATTGTATTTAGAAGCATCAGGCAGTCAAATTTTACCTGTCAATGGCAAAGCCGAATTTCCAGCTACAGTTAAACTATTGCGACTTATGGGGAAACAGCCTGTTGTATTGGCAGATGCGGATATGTTTGTGGATGATTTGAATTTGATTAAAGGTTTTTACGGTGATAAAAATGTGAGAGAAACCGCCGATCTCTTGGCTTCTGAAAAAGGCATAAATAATATAAATGCTTTTTCCAAGTCAGTACGAGATGATTTTATTCAATTAGTAGATAAAACATGGGGTAAAATAAAAGATACTTTTAAGAGTAAAAATCAAGAAGCAGATACCGATGTAGACGCTCAAAAATACCGCATATCATTTTCGGCTTTATTTACCGGTCAATTAAAAGATGATGAATGGACAAAAATTTTAAATAGAATCAACTCACTATTTGAAATTTTTGAACAAACTGGACTTTTTATTCTTAGAAAAGGAGCGATAGAATCTTATTATTCAGACCAAAATGCAACAAATAAGATTGAAAGAGATAAGATTGAAAGTTCAATTTTACAAAGTGAAGCAATTTATGAGGCTGATTCTGACAGCTTGCGTCATCAGTATGGCGATATTGTAAGATGTTTAGAGTATGCTTCAAATGGCGAACAAATTAAAGAAGAAGAGATATTAAGAGAAATTGCTTTGTCTATTATCGCACCAATTCATGCTGACTTTGCGGATGGAAAAACTGATTTTGATTTGAATGTTAGGGCTCAAAATATCAATAAGCAAAATGCTTCAATCTTTGATTTTTCTATAGAAGAAGATAAATTAAAGGTGTCTATTACAAGTCCGATTTTAAACATAAAAGACTTCCCTATTTTATTGTCCAAAACAGATGATGTTCGTGTAAAAATCAACCAAGCATTGGGATTGGCTTAACCGCCTTTAAACTACAGCGACTTGACTGCCAAACCACTACTATTTAAGGGCAGATTAAAAACAAATGCCGTCTGAAAATCCCTAATTTTCAGACGGCTTTTCATCATTCCATCCCATTCAACTGTGCACGCTTTTACCCCCGCTCCCGTCTCACCCCATCTTTGACAATCCCCCACAGCGTTTTGTACGCCGAATAATTCGGATTGGCAGGCTTGCCTTGTCCCAACAGGTGCAGCTGCTTGGTGTACCAATAAATTTCCAAAAGTCCGCCAAGTCGTTTATCAATCGCCTTAATGCCGGTGCGTACAGGCGGTGTGGCGATGTGCGTTAAGCTGCCTGATGTGAGTTTGTCTGCCACATCCGGCATGACGGCATAAGGTTTTGCCATGCCGATCATGTCCGTGCTGCCGCCTGACAAGGCTTCGTTCATCGCCGCCATGCTTCTAAAGCCGCCGGTGATGACAAGCGGCACATCGCCAATCACCGCACGGGCTTTGTCGGCATAGTCCAAAAAGTACGCTTCACGCTTTTTGGTGCTGTCTTTGACGCCTTCCATCATCGCAGGGCTTTCGTAATTGCCGCCTGAAATTTCCAGCAAATCCACGCCAAGTGCCGCCATTTTTGCCAGCACCTGCACCGATTCGTCTTCGCCAAAGCCGCCTTTTTGAAAATCGGCGGAGTTAAGTTTTAACGCCACGATAAATCCATCTGACGTTTGGCGGCGGATTTCGTGATAAATTTCCACCAAAATACGCATACGGTTTTCAAGGCTGCCGCCCCAGTTGTCCGTGCGGCGGTTATGGTGCGGCGATAAAAACTGGCTGAGCAGATAGCCGTGTGCTGCGTGGATTTGCACGCCTGAAAAGCCTGCTTTTTCGGCGATTTTGGCACTTTGCCCAAAGCGGCGGATGATGTCTAAAATCTCATCTTCAGACAGCGCACGCGGCGGATTAAACAGCGCCGATAATTCTTTGGACAGCGGCACGGCACTTGGGGCGACGGGCTGTTTATTGACATTTTTGGGAATTTGCTTGCCCGGGTGGTTAAGCTGCATGAGCAGTTTCGTACCGTTTTGCGTGCCTGCCTGTACCCACGCCTGCAGTATCGGCAAATCACGCTCATCGTCCACCGCCGTGGTGTCAAAATTGGCACTAAAACGGCGGTCAATCATCACATGACCCGTTACCAGCACCGCCGCACCGCCCTTTGCCCAAGTGTCGTACAGGCGCACCAGCACTTGGCCAGGCGTGTTGTTGGGTGCAAGCTGCTCGTCCATCGCCGCTTTGTACAGGCGGTTTTTTAACACCACACCGTTTGATAGGGTGAGCGGCGTGGAGATGTTTGGGGTTGGGTTTGATGGGTTCATGGGACATTTTTCCTAAAAATGGGTGCGTGTTTTTAATCAATGCCCTCTGAAAGCAGATTTTCAGACGGCTTGTTATTATCAAATCAATTTCATGCCAAATAAAACGGCGAAAATTTTCAAACCATTTAATTTGTTACGTTAAAACATACCATTACCATTCGCCGCCTGCTCAGGAATATCCTGAATAACGTCCCAATGTTCGCTCAATTTGCCATCGGCATTGACACGAAAAATATCCACAATCGCCTTGCCGATGTCGGCTTCGTGCATTTTCATGTGAACGTGCAAAACCACCAAATCATCTTGGGCGATGACACGTTTAATTTCGGCACGCAAAGTCGGCACAGCCGCCAAAATCGGCGATACACTCGCCACAAAGCCGTCTTTACCGTCGGCAAGGGTCGGATTGTGCTGAATGTAGTCGTCTGCCAGATACTGCTCGGCAGCTTCGGCGGCTTTATGCTGGTTAAACACCATATCGTAAAAATCT
Organism: Bergeriella denitrificans NBRC 102155; assembly: GCF_001592185.1. Lineage (GTDB taxonomy): Bacteria > Pseudomonadota > Gammaproteobacteria > Burkholderiales > Neisseriaceae > Neisseria > Neisseria denitrificans. The sequence continues at coordinate 8,429 of NZ_BCWL01000006.1, read as the reverse complement.
ACGACGTTTTGTTGGTTTGGGGTCAGGGTCATTTTAAAGTCTCCAGTTGGGTGGGAAAATGCGCTTGCAACGACGTTACCAGCGCAGCTAATCGGCTGATTGGGCAAGTATCACCGCCATCAGCAGGGGTTTTAATACGGTAAAAACGCTCATTGCCCACCTGCGCCACACGAACGATGTCCGCCTGTTTCATCAGCTTTAAATGGTGCGACACAGCAGGACGAGACAGCGGCATAAGCTCGGTAATGCGATTGACATTAAGCTGCCCATGCTTAGCAAGCAGCAGCAAAATCGTCTGGCGGTGCGGATCGCCCAAGGCGTTAAACAGCGGCAGACAGGCGGCAAGCTCATTTTGGATAGATGGTGTGTTCATAGGTTTAAAAGTTTGAATGTTTAAAAACTTAAACATAGTTTATAGGATTGATGGGAAATTGGCAAGCGGTTTTTGTGGTGGTTTTATAAAGATATAGCCATTCAACTGCAAAATCATACGTCGTTAACTCGCCTTGCTGTACTATTTGTACTATCTGCGGCTCGTTGCCTAGTCTGATTATGCATTTGAACGGCTATATATTACGGCGGTTTTTTTAATTTTTAGATAAGGGAATGCCGCCTGAAAATTGTTCAGACGGCTTTAAATTTCCTTTTTGCACACTATAATAATTAAACCACCATCTAAAACACAAGGATAAACAATGAAAACCATCAGACTGCTATACCCCGATTTCGTCAGCGGCGGACTGGAAACCTACCATTTCGGAGCGAATTTACTCGCCCATATCCTGCCTAAAAACCCCAACCAGCCGCTAATTAAAGTGGACGTTGCCGCACCAAGCGGGCAGCAATATTCCGTTACCGATGGCATTTACGCCAAAGAACAAGTGATTGCCGGCATTCAAAATGCGATGGCGGCGATTGAAACGGAAGCCCCCGATAAAATCATCACCATCGGCGGCAACTGTATCGTTTCGCAAGCCCCGTTTGATTATCTACACGGGCGTTATGAAAACGTCGGTATTATTTGGATTGACACCCACCCCGACGTATCCGCACCGAAAGACGGCTACCCGAACGCCCATGCGATGGTACTGGCTTCCCTGATGGGCGGCGGTGATGAATCGCTGACTTCCCTGATGAAAAACAAAAAATTCTCTGCCGACCAAATCTTGTATGTCGGCTTGCAGCCGCTGCACGACTACCAAACGCAATTTTTAAACGAACACGGCGTGCAGTACAAAATCCAAAACCAAGCGTTTTTATCCGATGAAGAAATCAAAGCCTTCACCGACCGTTTCGATCATATCTTGGTGCATTTGGATATTGATGTGTTAGACGAACATTTCTTCCATTCTACTTATTTTGCCAATCCAGAGCTAAAAGGCGACGGCGGCGGCGGCGGCAAGATGACGATGGCTAAATTAACCGAAATTCTTACCGCTCTTTCCGCCAACGCCGATATTGTCGGTTTCACTGTCGCAGAATATTTGCCGTTTGACGAACACCGCCTGCATAAGATGTTTAAACAAATTCCGTTGTTTAATGAATAGCACTTTGTAAAAAAATGCCGTCTGAAAAATCTTTCAGACGGCGTTTTCCCGGGTTTATGTAGCAGTTGCATAAAACCTAAATCTAATCTTAACCGAATAAAAATACCTTTACCCATTTATACAGGTAAAGGTATTTTACTTTATTTTTATTTCAAACACTAAAGTGAATTAAGATCAAATATTAACTAAGTGTTTCTAATTCATCTTTAGTTAAAGGGGCTACACTTCGTCTTTATCTTATATTTAAAGCAATACGTACCCCCACACCTATCGAAGTAGATAAGATATTTACGGATAAATAATAACTAAGATAGAATCTTACTATTAGTTTCTATCTAATCTCAGATAATTTTTCTATAACCTGATATTTTACGCCATCAAAAATATTTAAGGAAAAATGTTTTTTAGCACATTGAATTTTTTGACGTTCACTTAAACTGAGAGAACTTTCATCAATTCCTGATTGAATGCCTTTGCCTGTATTTTTGGTTTCCGCTACAAAATAAACTTTTGAACGGTTATTCATTACCACAGCCCAGTCAGGGTTGTAATTACCAATTGGGGTAGGAATTTTAAACCAGTTAGGCAATTTGAAATACATTCGCACATCCTCATTGTTTTCGCATTCTTGGGCAAACTGTTTTTCAGTGTATGAATCTAGTGAAATATAATTAGCGAAAATAGTTTTGTGTTGTTTTTCTTTATCACTTTGATTGACTTCAAAGGTGTGTTCATTGAAAAAGATTTCCAAGCCGTTTTTTTCCAATTCTTTCCATTGAATTAAAGTCTGTTCATAGCCATTTTTTTGTGGATCAACTTGTGAATACTCAATACCATCAATCATTAAGCCATTTAAGGCTTGTAAAATTTTTTCACTCACCATATCAATAAAGCGTTGCGGATTATTAGCAAGCTCGTGCAAGCGGTCGGATTTTTGCAAAATTTCACAAATAGTTTGGCGAGTTAATTGGGTTTTACGCTGAATAGCTTGCAATACATCAGGGATTTCCCAATGAGTATCAATTTCTGCATAGCGAGAATTGGTTTCTTCACCCCAAATACCTTGTTCAGATTGACGTAATTTTGCCTTTTGCACATTCAGTTGAACCCGTTGAATAGTGGGCATTTCTCTCATCAATTTTATCGCACTTTCAATCAGTTTTTCTCGTTCAAATCGCACGGAATAACGTGTTTTTTGTTGTAATTTTTGCCAAATTTCAATAAATGTGGAATCAAGGGTAAAGCCTTTTCGATAACGTTGTTGCAAGCGAGTTTCTCTTGATTTTACGCCACCATTGGTAAATTTAATTCCGCATTCATCTTCATATTCTTTTTGAAGATTTGCCGCAAAACTTTGGTAGCTTTCATTAGGAATCACTGTGAGGATATTTACACTTTCATCATAAATGCGTTCGCCTTGTTGGTTTACCGCCAAACGCAAGCCACGCCCAATTTCTTGGCGTTTTTTAATTGGCGAACGGGTTTCATTTAGTGTACAAATTTGAAATACATTTGGGTTATCCCAGCCTTCTTTTAAAGCGGAGTGAGAAAAAATAAAACGCAACGGCGAATCAAAAGAAAGTAGTTTTTCTTTATCTCGCATAATTAAATTATAAGTATCTTCGTCTGCTTTTGTGCAACCCGTAGTATCTTTCTCCTTACCTTTATCTTGGGAAAAATAGCCATCGTGTACCCCGTTTGCACTCATTCCTGTTTCACGCTCATAGATTTCATTAAACCAGCGGTAAAATTTGCCGTTATCACGGTAATTCGCCACCTTATCAATAAAAAACAGAGAAAGCACTTTAATGCCTTTGCTATTCAGACGTTTTTCTTTGGCTAAATGCTCTTTAATGGTACATTCCATTTGCTTTTTCATAATTTCATCACGCAATAAGTCATCATCTTCACTTTGTGTGAGAATTTGCCCGTTAGATAAGCGAATCTCAAACGGATCGGCACTTAACTCATTGATAATAAAACCGTGTCGATAACTCTCGTTTTTACCTGATTTTTCATAGAGATCATCACCAGCTTGTATGGTAACTGGTTTTTTCTTGGTTTCTTTATCAGTTTGAATGTGAATTTCAATTTTAGCTTTGAGTTTTCCTTTACCAACAATAGGTTCTTTTAGCACGATATAAGCACCGTTCACATCGTTTTCTGCTAGCACGGGTTCTACTTCGATTTGTTTTACCAATTTTTGGTTATAAGCTTCAAGTGGATTAAGACTATAAATTTTGTGATATGGATTTTTATGCGTAGCGGAATAACGTAATACAAATAAAGGATTAAGTGCTTCAATTGCTTGCTTACTCAATTCCGTTTCCATATTTTGTGGTTCATCAATAATGACAATCGGCTGAGTTTGACTAATTTGCAAAATTGGTGCTTCACCACTTTCGTTGATACGGTTAATCACATTATCATATTTTTTTTTAAAGCTATCAATGTTCATAATCAAGATTTCAATATGGTTATTGGTAGCAAAACCGCGTAAAGCATTTAGCCTGTCGCTACGGTACACAGTGGTATTGATGGTCGGTTTATCAAATAAATTGTCAAAATGTTCTGCGGTGGCTCGTACAGTTTGTTGCACCCCTTCACGAATGGCGACACTTGGCACCACGATCACAAATTTTTGCCAACCGTATTGTTTATTTAGCTCAAAAATGGTGCGTAAATAGACATAAGTTTTGCCCGTGCCCGTTTCCATTTCAACAGAAAAATGCAAGCCGTGATCGGAAAGTACGGTTAATTTTTGATGGAATTTTTCCTGCACCGCATTTAAATTTTTCTCAATTTCTTCAAAGGGTAAAGCCAACTGATTTGCCATAATCGGCTGATTGCCCACGGTATTAAGAGCAAATGCAGTGGTTTTGTTTAATTCACCTTTAAATAAGGTAACCACCGCTTCAATGGCTTGTTGTTGGTGGACGAGTTCTTCGAATTTTAATTGCATAATGCCCCCTAAAATGTTTCAAAGGCAATGCCAGCGTCTTTTAATTGCAAGGCGAGATTAGCTTTTAAAGCATCGTTGCCGTTAAATACTTTATCTAAGGCAAACACTTTTTGTGGTTGTGCATCGATAATGTGATTAAGCATTTCATTGTGATACTGCGTTAATAAAAGAGCGGTCTTTCTTTTACCTGTTTTATCATTGAGCCAAACGAGATAATCCGCAAATTCAAAGGAATCTGTTAATTGGAAGCCTAAACGCAAAGCAAGCTCATACGCCATATTTTCCACCGTGGCTGTGGGTTCAACAATATCTTGGAAAATATCTAATTGTGCTTTGATATTTTTTACTTCATTATTTTTTGGAGTTTGCCATTGTTTAAAATTACTTTCGCTTAACTTAAACACTTTAAAGCCTATATCCAGCGAGTGATTTTCGGGAAGATTTTGCAAAATTTGCGCCCCAGCACGGCGGATACGCTCTTTTGAGATTTCTGCGATATTTTCAGATACCCCCAATGATTGACAAAATTCGTAAGCCATTTTTTGTTTTTTATCTTTTGGATTTAATTCTTCAGGTAATTGAATACAAATGTATTGGCGTTGTTTTTCTTTAATTTTTAAATTTAACTCCATAATAGCATGAGCAAATGAGCCACTTCCACAGAAAAAATCACAAATTAAATCGCCTTCATTTGAACCAATACGAATTAAATTTTTAAGCAATTCTAATGGTTTAGGATTTTGAAATATTTTTTTATTAAATAATTTTTTGATAACCTCTGTACCATTTCCGCTACTGTAAGCTGGTTTATAAAACAAAGACTTAGCTTTTTTTCCACTAGCTATATCATCTTCTAAACGTTGCTTTTTATAGAATGAAATTTTCCCATTTTTTGAATGTTTGATAATAAATTCATTCAACGATTTGCTTAATGTATCTTTTGAACGTCTCCAGGACATTTCCTTGCCATCTTTTGTTATTGGGTAGACAATAAAATCATCATTAGCCAATTTTTCGACAGACATTCTTGAATAATCTCTACTTACAAAAATAGGATAATAACCATTAGGACGTTGTTCTCTTGCTCCATCTTCGCCTGTTCGCATTAAAGTTGCACCTTGATAAAATTTTCCTTTTTCGTCTTCTTGATCATAATCTGCAAAATCTTCTTCAGTCAAAGGGATACCATTTAAATCGTCAACAGAACTTTTATTTTTCATATACACGATCGTATATTCATGAGTTCCAGCAAACCCAAATTCATCATTATTTCCTTTTAAATTCATAATGGTTGGTAAAGATGCAACAAAATTTTCCGCCCCAAACACTTCATCACACAACAATTTCAACTGTGCCTGTTCATTATCATCAATACTAATAAAAATCACACCGTCATCACGCAAAAGCGTTTTGGCTAAATGCAAACGAGGCAACATCATTGAAAGCCAGTTGCTGTGATAATGCCCGTTATCCTTGCTGTTTTTGCGGAATGCCCATTGAAATATACCATCACGTTTAATGTAGCCCTCAGCATCTTTATCGCCTACACGTTTAGCATATTCCTCTCTTGTTTCAGAAAATTTATCAGGGTAAATAAAGCTGTCATTGCCAGTGTTATAAGGTGGATCAATGTAGATCATTTTCACTGTGCCTGCGTAAGCCTTTTGCAGAATTTTTAAGGCTTCCATATTTTCAGCTTCAATAAATAGATTTTGCGTAGTGTCAAAATTTACACTTTCTTCTTTACAAGGGGAAAGCGTGTTAAAAGAAGGGGATTGTAGAGTACGGTAGGCACTGGATTTTCCCGCCCAGTTTAGACAGTAATGCTCATTATGATCGGCAAGGTTTTCCTCACCTAACACGAGTTTGAGTTTTTCCCAATCAATTTTATTTTCACAAAAAATTTCAGGAAAAAGCTGTTTGAGTTTTTCAAGATTATTTTGTTGAGAAGGGTTGATATTATCCGTTAAACTGCTGTGCTGTGCTGTGCTGTGCTGTGCCATTTTTTGTTTCCTCAAAATAGTTTGTCAAGTATTATTTCAATTCTGTGTTAATCGCTTTAAACGATACTTCTACCGCTTTCTGTAATTCATTCGGCATTGCTCGATAATGATTATGCCCTAAATGCAGTATAGCACATTAAGTCTATTTTATTGCTAGTCGTAAACAATGGCGTTGCAAGCATTGCAATCACACTTTTCGATTAAATCAGGCATAATTTTGCTAATCATAAGTTATCTTTAAAAATTTATCTGTATATTTTAATTCGCTTTGTGAATGTGGCTAGAGTGCTTTTTCATTATTTCTAATCGGTTCGTAAGTATTCAGAAAATAGCTATCGTTGTTTGGTTCAAGAATAAATAGGATCTTTAAGGATTTGAATTTTCTTTAGTGAATTTTCTCGACTTTTAGCAAGTTTTACGTTGCATTGAAGTGTATTGATTTTGCGATTGATGAGGGAATAATAGTGCGGATTTGTCATAATAAAAATCTCCATCAATATAATTATGTAATGGAGATTTTAATGATAGTTAGATCTTTGTGCAACTGCTACATACTACCGTTCCCGTCTGTCGCGGCGGCTGCCTTCGGGTGAGGCGGTATTGAGAGACGACCAGTTTTCGCGGCTGCGGGCTTTGTTCAGCTCTGATGGGAGCTTGTCGGCCTGCCAGGGCAGGCGGCCGCTGCCGACTTCTACGCGTGCCTGCGCTGCGTGTCCGCGTGCTTGCAGGGCAGCCAGTAAATCCAAGGCTCGGGCTGCCAGCAGGGTCAGTGTTTCTGCACTGATGTGCAGGGTTTGTTTGCCGCTGATTTTATCGGAAATATCCTGCATATTCGGCAATACGCCGCCAATCAGGCCGCCAAGTGCGGTGCCTAAACCTAATGAGCCGCCGAGGGTAACGACATCCAAGCCGAGGCCGATTAATGCGCCAGCGGTGGCGCCTTTGCCGGTGCGGATGCCGTATTGCATCAGTAATTCACTGTCAAACGGGTCTTGCTCGAAGGTTTGCAGCGTCCAATCGCTGCTGCCGATTTCGCTGTGGTAAAAGCGGTAAAGTTGCAGCAGCCGTTGCTGCAGACGGCGTTCAAGCTGGCGGACTTCGTCCTGCATGGCCTGCAATACGGGCTGCGGGTCTTCGTCTTCGTCGATTTCCCGGCGGCAGGCGGCGGCATCGATTAGAAAATCGGCGATTTCATAGCGTGCTTCGCTGTCCAGGCTCTGCCATTCGCGGCGGCGCATGGCGATTAGCCGGTCGAGTGTGCTGCGTTCTGGCAGCATGGTGGCCAGATTGTCCCACAGGCGGATTTCGCCTTCAAAATCAAATGCAACAGTATCAAAGGCGCTGTAAACATGCAGGGTGCGCCGCGCCAGCATCTCGGCCCACGCGCCCAAATCCTGCCCGCCGGTAAAGTTGAATACGGGCATCACCGGCTTGGCGCACCACGACAATACCGTCAACTCGTCTTTATATTTGGCCAGCACCGGCTCGCGCGCGTCCGCCACATACAGCGCCATATCGCTTTGCAGCAGCTGGCGCAGGACTTTGGCTTCTTGGTTGAATTCGTTGGCGGCGGCGTCGCTGTCGAGAAAGCGGCGGAGGCGTTCGATGCCGTCGTCGCGCGCCGAAGTATGCGCTTCCAGCCAGTCCAACACGCCGCCCGCGTCTTCCAAGCCGGGGGTGTCATACAGGCGCACCAGCGTGCTGCCTCCTTCTGATACTGCGGCTTCTTCCACATGGCGGGTGGTGGCTGGGGCGTTTTTGACCTCGCCGAACGTGCTGTCGCGCAATAAGGTTCGCAGCAGCGATGTTTTGCCGGTATTGGTATGGCCGACCACGGCCAGCGATAAGGTTTTGGAAGTCATAAATTAAAAGATACTTTGTCGATAATATGGTTATAGTCATTTAAAATAATAATGG
>NZ_BCWL01000005.1 GCF_001592185.1 Bergeriella denitrificans NBRC 102155 | reverse complement strand
ACCCAACACGCTTATCCCGAACACACGTTAGCTGTAAATCTGCCGTTTTCAGACGGCTTTTACATTATCGGTACTTGTTTAATGCTGTGAACAGAATTATGATTGGACAGTCGTCCAATTTCATCAACATGAATTTTCCAATATGACCGACACCACACATCAAAAATTTATCCGCGCCGGTTTGCAGCGTTATCCCGAATTGGGCTATCACAAGCTCTCCGTGCGCGCGCTGGCGGCAGAGGCCGGGGTCAGCCCGGGGATGTTTCATCATCTGTTTACCGGTAAAGACGCATTTATCAGGGAAATGCTGCGCCATCACGACCGCCTGATTTGGGGCGGTTTGGAAAACGCCGCCCTGCCGGACAATCCGTTTGCCGCCCTGCGCGGGGCGATTTACATTACCGCCTGTTCGATGCGCGACAATTTGGCGATGGTGAACCGTCTGTTGGCCGACAGTGCCGACGGCGTAGCAGTGGTGAACGACTTTATCAAGGCCAACATGGAAAAGCGGCTGGCTTTCTTTACGCAGCTGTTGGAAGCCTGTGCCGAAACCGACGACAGCCGTCCTGCTGCTACTACCCAGCGTTTGGCTTATTTAGGCTGCTCGGTCAGCGCCGCTATGGTTGTCGGCGTGCGCTTTGGGCAGCGCGGCCTGCTGCCCGGATTTATCGGCGGCGAAGTGACGGAAATACTGAGTGATGAAGCGATTATGCAGCGCATCGACTGGAGCTTGGGCACGATGTTTCCCAGCTATGAGGCGCAGCTTCACTCCTCCTTTAAAAACAAACCGATTGCACCTTTGCGACAGGAAGCACCGAAATGAAAAAAATCATCTTCCTTGCCGTCGTCACCGCCCTTGCCGTCGGCGGCGGCTGGTATTACCGGCAACAGCAGCAGGGCAAACTGCCCGCAGGCATCGCCCAATCCAACGGGCGGCTGGAACTCAACCGCATCGATGTCGCCAGCCTGTATGCGGGGCGGGTAAAGGCGGTATTGGCGGAGGAAGGTGCGGATGTGAAAGCGGGCGACGTGTTGGTCGAGCTTTCCAATGAAACCAGCGAAAGCCGCTTGGCAGAGGCGCAAGCGGCCGCCGTACGCCAGCGTGAAGCGGTGAGCCGCGCCCAAGCCGCGCAAGCGCAGACCAAGCAGTCGGTTGCCCGTGCGCAGGCCAATGTCGATGCCGCCCGCCAGCAGCAGCGCGTGGCCAAATTAGAGTGGGACAACGCCCGCCGCCTGCTCGCCGACCGATTGGTTTCGCAATCGGAAGTAACCAAACGCCAGGCCGATTTTGAACGCGCCGCCGCCGCCGTGAAAGCCGCCGAAGCCGCCCGCGACGAAGCGCAGGCCGTGGTTGCCCAAAGCCGCGCCCAAATTGCCGAAGCCGAAGCAGGCGTAGAACAGGCCGGCGCCGCCGTCAAATCCGCCGCCTCCGCCAACGACGATATGCTGATCCGCGCCCCGATTGACGGGCGGGTGGAATACAAAATCGCCGAAGCGGGCAATGTTGTCGGCGCAGGCAGCCGCGTGGTCAGCCTGCTCGACCCGACCGACGTATCCATGAATATTTTCCTGCCTACCGACAGTATGAGCCGTCTGAAAGTCGGCGATGAAGCGCGGATTCGGCTCGACGGTATCGACGCGGTGTTTCCCGCTGAAATCAAATTCATCGCCACCGATGCGCAGTTCACCCCGAAAGCCGTGGAAACGGCGGACGAGCGGGCGAAACTGATGTTTAAAATCAAGCTGCAAGTACCGATTGAGACCGCCAGGCAGTTCGGCCGTTTGTTAAAAGGCGGCATGACGGGCAACGGCTTTGTGAAAACCGATGCGCAAGCCGAATGGCCGTCTGAATTGGCGGTGAGACTGCCGGAGTGAGTTTTATGGTGTAGGTTGGGTTACAAACCCAACATTTACCGAATCATAACCATTTCGTTGTAATTGCCTCCCAACCTGCAAATTTTTCAGACGGCCTGAAATGCCGTCTGAAAAACCAAAACCAAGAGCCTGATGATGAATACCGAGCCAACCACCGCCGTTTCCCTTTCCGCCGTGTCGCACCGCTACGGCAAGGTGCAGGCGCTTGATGATGTGTCGCTGGCAATCCCGCGCGGGCAGACGGTGGGCTTGATCGGCCCCGACGGAGTGGGTAAATCGACGCTGCTGTCGCTGATTGCGGGCGTGAAAATCATCCAAAGCGGTAAGATTGGGGTGTTGGGCGGCGATATGGCGGATAAGGATACGCGCTTGGCTTTGTCGCACCGCATCGCCTTTATGCCGCAGGGCTTGGGGCATAATCTCTACCGCACGTTGTCGGTGCGCGAAAACATCGATTTCCATGCGCGGCTGTTCGGCCTGAAGGCGGACGAGCGCGGGGCGCGGATTGCGCGTTTGGTGGAAGCAACGGGGCTTGCGCCGTTTATCGACCGCGCGGCGGGGAAATTGTCGGGTGGGATGAAGCAGAAATTGAGCCTGTGTTGCGCGTTGGTGCATTCGCCCGATTTGCTGATTTTGGACGAGCCGACCACCGGTGTCGATCCGCTGTCGCGCCGCCAATTTTGGGCATTGGTGAACGAATTGCGCCAAGAAAACGCGGGCATGACGGTGATTGTCGCCACCGCCTATATCGAAGAGGCGCAGCAGTTTGAGCAGCTGTTGGCGATGGACGACGGCAAACTGCTCGCCAACAAACCGACGCGGGAGGTGTTGGCCGAATACGCTACGGACGTACTGGAAGAGGCCTACATCAAAATGCTGCCGCCGGAGAAGCAGGGCGCGGGCAGTTTGGAAATCACACCGTTTGTTGAAGATAAAAACCTGCCGCCCGCCATTGAAGCGCACGGCCTGACCAAGCGCTTCGGCGCGTTTACAGCGGTCGATCACGTCAGCTTCACCATCCCGAAAGGCGAGATTTTCGGCTTTTTGGGCTCGAACGGCTGCGGTAAATCCACCACCATGAAAATGCTCACTGGCCTCTTGGAAGCGACAGAGGGCACGGCGGAGCTGTTGGGCAAGCCCGTCGATGCGGGCGATATGCAGACCAAAATGCGCGTGGGCTATATGTCGCAGGCGTTTTCGCTGTATGAGGAATTGAGCGTGCGCCGGAATCTGGATTTGCACGCCGAGCTCTACCAAATGGGCGCAAAAGGCGCGGCGGCGGTGGAGGAAGCGCTTCGGCAGTTCGATTTGGCCGACGTTGCCGACACCGCGCCCGCGTCGCTGCCTTTGGGTATCCGCCAGCGGCTGCAACTGGCCGCCGCCTGCCTGCACCGTCCCGAAGTGTTGATTTTGGACGAACCCACTTCCGGCGTAGACCCTGCCGCCCGCGATATGTTTTGGCGCTACCTGCTGAAAATGTCGCGCGAAGACCGGATGACCATTTTCGTCTCCACCCACTTTATGAACGAAGCGGGGCGCTGCGACCGCATTTCCTTTATGCACAAAGGCCGCGTGTTGGCGGCGGGTACGCCGGAAGAATTGACCCGCGCCCGCAACGCGCCCGATTTGGAAGAAGCGTTTGTGCAGTATTTGGCGGAGGCGGAAGACGAAGCCAATACAATTGAAGCAAATACTGCGAAAGAAAAGGTTTTAGACAGCATTCGGGAGGACAGGCCGTCTGAAAATGAAGCAACAGGCAGGGTGTGCGGCGCAGCCGCGCATACGGCTTCCGAAGATGCACATTCTGGCAGCGCAAACGATGGGAAAACGCGTGCGTGCGTACCGCACACACCCTACGCGGTTTCCGACAGGCATTCGGATGACGGCACTGCCGCAGAGGTTTCAGACGGCATCCATACCCCAATGCCGTCTGAAAATACCCTCCGCCACACCGCTTCGCCGAAATATATGTTGGCGATGGTTTGGACGTTTGCCGTGCGCGAAGCCAAGGAGCTGCTGCACGACAAAATCCGCCTGTTTTTCGCGCTCTTCGGGCCGGTGATTATGATGGCGGCGGTGGCGTGGGGCGTGTCGTTCGACGTGCAGAATTTGAAATTCGCGGTGTACGACCGCGACCAAACCGGCATGAGCCGCGAGCTGGCGGAATATTTCAGAGGCTCGCGCTATTTTATCGAGCAGCCCGAAATCCGCAGCGCGGCCGACATCGATACGGTGCTGAAAAGCGCGCAGGCGGTGCTGGTCATCGATATTCCGTCAGGCTTCGGGCGCAAACTCCTGCGCGGGGAGCAGCCCGAAGTCGGTTTTTATATCGACGGCGCGCTGCCGTTCAACGCTTCCAATATCCAAAGCTATATCGGCGGGATTTTGACGGCATATTCGCAGGACAGGGTAAGGGCTGCGGGGCTGCCGCTTCCGGCGGCGGCCGCAGAGGTCGTGCCGCGTTTCCGTTACAACCAATCTTTCAACAGTATCAATGCGATTGCGCCGGGCGTGATGATGCTGGTGCTGGTCATGATTCCGGCGATGATGACCGCCATCGGCGTGGTGCGCGAGAAGGAAACCGGCTCGATTTCCAATCTGTACGCCTCGCCCGCCGGCGTGCCGCAGTATCTTATCGGCAAGCAGCTTCCCTATATCGCGGTGGGCATGGCGAACTTTGCCGCGCTGGTGCTGATGATGATTTTCTGGTTCGGCGTACCCGTAAAAGGCTCGTTTGCCGCCCTGTCTTTCGGCACGCTGCTGATGGTGGGCGCGTCCACCGCGATGGGGCTGCTGGTCTCGTCCTTTGTGAAATCGCAGTTGGCGGCGATTTTCGTGGCGGCGATTGCCACCATGATTCCCACCGTCAACTATTCGGGTTTCCTTTATCCGCTTTCGACCCTGAGCGGCGGCGCGTATGCGTTCGGCAGAATCTTCCCCGCCTCGTGGTATCTCAACGTGAGCGTCGGCACGTTCACCAAAGGGTTGGACGGCACGCAGTTACAGCAGGAATTTGCGGCCGTCGGCGCGTTTATGCTGGCCTGTATCGCGGCGGCGTGCCTGCTGTTGAAAAAACAGGAGCAATGATATGCGATCGATCCGCAATATCCTGACGTTGGTGTTGAAGGAGTTCCGCAGCCTTTTCGCCGATCCGGTGCTGATGATACTCATCACCTTCATGTTTACCGGTTCTGTTATCAGCGTGGCCAAGGGCATCAATACCGATGTGAAAAACGCCACCGTCGGTATCATCGACCTCGACCGCTCGGCGCTGTCGTACCGCATCCGCGATGCCGTTCAGCCGCCTTTTTTCCAACCGCCCGAAGAGGTGAAGCGCGAAGAGACGGACGCGCTGATGGATAAGGGCGCATACGTCTTCATTTTGGAAATCCCGCCTAACTTCCAGCGCGATGTGGCGGCGGGGCGCAGCCCGCAGATACAGCTTCTGATTGATGCGACCATGATGACGCAGGCGGGGGTCGGCTCGTCTTACCTGACGCAGATCATCAACCGCGAAACGGCGGCCTTTTCCGGCCACAACAGCGCACAGGCCGCGCCCTTAACGCCCGTTATCCGCAACTTCTTCAACCCCAACGGACAAAGCGAATGGTTTATGCCCGTTTCGCAGGTGGGAACCAACGCCAGTCTGATTATGCTGGTGTTGGTGGGCGCGGCGGTCATCCGCGAGCGCGAACGCGGCACGATTGAACATCTGCTGGTGATGCCGGTCAGCGCGTTCGAGCTGATGATGTCGAAAATCCTCGCCAACGGCGCGGTGGTGCTGGCCGCCGCGCTGCTGTCACAATGGCTGGTGGTGCATCTCTATATCGGCGTGCCGCTGCAAGGTTCGCTCCTGCTCTACGGCGCGGGGATGATGCTGTTTTTGTTTTCCGTCGCCTCGCTGGGCATCATGCTCGCCACCGTCGCCCCCACGATGGCGCAGTTCGGCCTGCTGATGCTGCCGATACACATCGTGATGCTGCTTTTTTCCGGCTCTTCCTCGCCGCGCAGCAATATGCCCGAAACGGCGCAGACAATCAGCGAATACTGGCCGCTGACCCAGTTTATGGAGCTTTCGCAGCATGTTATGTTTCGCGGCGCGGGGTGGGAAATCGTGTGGCCGCAGATGGCGGCGATGTCGCTCTTGGGCGCGGGGTTTTTGGGATTCGCGCTGCTACGTTTCCGCAAAATGCTGGAACGGCAGGGCTAGTTTTTCAGACGGCCTGCGCGTTGCCGTGCCGTCTGAAATCAGAAAACCGATAAAGGAAATTGAAATGAAATCCAAGCAAAGCATCATTCTCTGCACCGCCGCCCTGCTCGCGCTTTGCGCCTGCCAAAGCACGGATATACCGTTAAACAGCACCGTCGCCGTGCCGCAAGCGTTCAGTCAGGCCGAAGCCGCACGCGGCGGCAGCGAAATCGCGCAATGGTGGCAAAACTGGCACGACCCCGTATTAAGCCGCCTCATCGAGCAAGGCTTGGCGCAGGGCTACGATGTCCAAATCGCCGTCAGCCGCCTAAACGAAGCCCGCGCCCTCAGCCGCGCCGCCGTTGCCGGTTTGGGGCCGACGGTCGGTTTGAGCGGCAGCGGCGGCATCGTGCGCGGCAATGCCGATAATCCTTTGAGCGAAAGTGTGCGCAGCCGGCTCGCGCAAAATCCGCAAACCGCCGCATTGGGCGGCAGCGGCCATGACATCAAGAGCAATCATCTGGTTGGCGGCCTGACCGTTTCGTGGGAACCCGATATTTTCGGCCAAAAACGCAGCGATGCCGATGCCGCCTATTACGCCGCACTCGGGCAGCAGGAGCAGGTATACGGCGCGCAAATGCTGGTGGCGGGCGACATTGCCGACAACTATTTCAAAGCCCGCGCCGCCCAAAGCCGTCTGAAAACCGCCGACCATACCGTCGCCACCCTGAAGCGCATGGTGCAGTATGTGGAGGGGCGGTTTAAGGCGGGGCACGTCAGCGGTTATGAAGTGAACGAAGCCAAAGTGCGCCTCACCGCCGCCGAAGCGAAACGCGCCACCATCCAGGCCGAATACGATGCTTATGTGCGCAGCATTGCCGTATTGACCGGACAAGTGCCGCAGGATTTCACTTTGCCCGCTTCGCCCATCGACGTATTGGCGCAGCAGCCCGCCGCCCCGGGCGGGCAAACGCCGCAGGGCATGATCGAACGCCGCCCCGATTTGCGCGCCTATGCCGCCCAAGTCAACGCCTACGCCGCCCGTCTCGCCGGTGCCAAAGCCGATTTGCTGCCGCGTTTCACCATTAATTTTATGGGACAAGGCGGGCGTATCGAGGTTGACGGCGACAGCGCCGTCAAAGGCTGGGCGAGTTTATTAAGCGTCGGCATCCAAATGCCGATTTTCACCAACGGCCGCATCAAAGCCAATATCGCCGCCGCCGATGCCCGCCTTCAGACGGCCTTGCTGCAATACGACAGGCAGCTTCTGACCGCCTTGGGCGAAACCGACAGCGCTTATCAAAGCGTAACCGCGCTGGATCGGCAAACCGGCCTGCTGCAAACCGCCTACCAACAGGCCGCACGGCACGCCGCCGACACGGAAAAACTGTTCCGCAACGACTACAAAACGCTGGATGACGCACTCACCGCCCGCCTCAACGAAGACCAAACCCGCGAAAACCTGATTCAAGCGCAACTCGCACGCGCGCAGATGACGGTGTCGCTGTATAAAGCGCTCGGCGGGGGTTGGGGGCGGTAGACAGGTGTTCGGATAACAACCGCGCCGTCTGAGGGCTGGCCGTCTGAAAGCAGCAATCTGTTTTCAGACGGCCTTTGTCATGCTTGTCCGCTATAAGCAGTATAAGCAAACATTCTTTGTCTTTCAGCCGCATATCCCTTAGAATACGCGCTTTGTTGTTTTTTAAGGAAGTTTATCATGTTGAAAAAATTCGTACTCGGCGGCCTCGCCGCTTTGGTACTGGCGGCCTGCGGCGGCAGCGAAGGCGGCGCAGGCCAAGCGGCCAATCCTCAGGGCGGCTCGCTGATTGAGCGCATCAATAATAAAGGTACGATCACCGTCGGCACGGAAGGCACTTACGCGCCGTTTACCTACCACGACGAATCCGGCAAGCTGACCGGCTATGATGTGGAAGTAACCCGCGCGGTGGCCGACAAGCTGGGCATTACCGTTGAATTTAAAGAAACCCAATGGGATGCGATGCTGGCTGGTTTGAAAGCGGAACGTTTCGATGCCGTAGCCAACCAAGTCGGCCTGACCACGCCCGAGCGCCAAGCGACGTTCGACCGTTCCGAGCCTTACAGCTGGAGCGGCGCGGTATTGGTGGCGCGTAAAGACAGC
Organism: Bergeriella denitrificans NBRC 102155; assembly: GCF_001592185.1. Lineage (GTDB taxonomy): Bacteria > Pseudomonadota > Gammaproteobacteria > Burkholderiales > Neisseriaceae > Neisseria > Neisseria denitrificans. Next base: position 20,989 of record NZ_BCWL01000005.1, on the reverse strand, counting down.
AATATCAAGTCTATCGACGACATCGCCGGCATCAAAGCCGCGCAATCGCTGACCAGTAACTACGGCGAGCTGGCGACTGCGGCCAAAGCCGAAATCGTACCGGTGGACGGCCTGGCGCAATCGCTGACGCTGGTCGAGCAGAAACGCGCCGAAGTGACACTGAACGACGAGCTGGCGGTATTGGATTACCTGAAGAAAAACCCGAATGCCGGCGTGAAAATCGTTTGGTCTGCCCCGGCCGAGCAGAAAGTCGGCTCCGGCCTGATTGTCAACAAAGGCAATGAAGAAGCCGTAGCCCAGTTCAGCCGCGCCATCGACGAGCTGAAAGCCGACGGCACTCTGAAAAAATTAGGCGAACAATTCTTCGGAAAAGACATCAGTGTTAAATGATTTTCTGGCTTCTCTGCCGTTTATGACTGAAGCACGCGCCGATTTGGTTATCGGCGCGTTTTGGCCTATGGTTAAAGCCGGCTTTCTGGTTTCCGTGCCGCTGGCGGTGGCCTCGTTTCTCATCGGCATGGTGATTGCCGTGGCTGTGGCGCTGCTGCGCGTGATGCCGCGCGGCGGCCTACTGCATCAAACCGCGCTGGCGCTGGCCAAAGTCTATATTTCCGCCATACGCGGCACGCCGATTCTGGTGCAGATTTCGATTGTGTTTTACGGCCTGCCCGCCATCGGCGTGTACATCGATCCGATACCGGCCGCGATTATCGGCTTCTCGCTCAACGTCGGCGCCTATGCTTCCGAAACCATACGCGCGGCGATTTTGTCCGTACCCAAAGGGCAATGGGAAGCCGGTTTCTCCATCGGCATGACCTATATGCAGACTTTCCGCCGCATCATCGCGCCGCAGGCATTCCGCGTGTCCGTGCCGCCTTTGAGCAACGAATTTATCGGCCTGTTCAAAAACACCTCGCTGGCTGCGGTGGTGACCGTCACCGAGCTTTTCCGCGTGGCGATGGAATCGGCCAACCGCGCTTACGACTTCCTGCCCGTCTATATCGAGGCGGCGGTGGTCTATTGGTGCTTCTGCTGGGTGCTGTTTTTCATTCAGGCGAAAATCGAAAAACGCTTCGACCGCTATGTGGCGAAATAAGGAGGCCGTATGATTACCATCCGCAATATCCGCAAAACCTTCGGCGGCAATACCATCTTGCGCGGCATTGATTTGGACATCGCCAAAGGCCGCGTCGTGGTGATTTTAGGGCCATCCGGCTCGGGCAAAACCACCCTGCTGCGCTGCCTGAACGCGCTGGAAATGCCCGAACAGGGCTCAATCGGCTTCGACGGCGACACGCCTTTGCACATTGATTTCGCCCGACACCCCGGCAAAGCGGACATCCTCGCGCTGCGCCGCAAATCCGGCATGGTGTTTCAGCAATATAATCTCTTTCCGCACAAAACTGCGCTGGAAAACGTGATGGAAGGGCCGGTCGCCGTGCAGCGCAGACCCGCCGCCCAAGCCGAGGCCGAAGCCCGCGCCCTGCTGGAAAAAGTCGGCCTGGGCGACAAAACCGATCTCTACCCTTTCCAGCTCTCCGGCGGCCAGCAGCAGCGTGTCGGCATCGCCCGCGCCCTGGCCATCCGCCCCGAGCTGATGCTGTTTGACGAACCGACCTCCGCGCTCGACCCCGAACTGGTGCAGGACGTATTGGACACCATGAAGGCTCTGGCACGCGAAGGCTGGACCATGATTGTCGTAACCCACGAAATCAAGTTTGCCATGGAAGCCGCCGATGTCGTCGTCGTGATGGACGGCGGCGTGGTGGTGGAGCAAGGCGCGCCGCAGGAATTGTTTGACAATCCGAAACACGAGCGCACCCGCAGCTTCTTGCAGCAGATTCGCGGCAAATAAAGCCGTCTGAAAAATAAGGCCGTCTGAAAAATCGTGATTTTTCAGACGGCTTTTTTATGCACCAAACGGCTTTTGAACATAGGTTTTATAGTCATTTTATAAATCATTCATATAAACTCGAAATAAGCCATTCAGAGAAAGCAAGAAATACCAATAAAGTAGGACGGGCATCCTTGCCCGTCGCTTTGCCACAGGCAGAGAGAATGGATTAATCAAAGGTTTATCGCACACTATGTTATCGCATGCTATGAATGAGCGACGGGCAAGGATGCCCGTCCTACAATCATATCCCTACCCACCGAAACGTGAATATTTTGAATAAGCAAGCCGCAGAAATTTCATCTCCGCCGCGCTACCGCAGCCGGGCAGTTTCCTTTATACTTGGTACACAGATTATTCAAACCTTATCGGTCGGCAACACGGCATCCGCCACGCGGTTTGCCACCGACCCGCCCGATACCGTTTGCACCACCACAACTTTTTATTCAGAGGTGATTACATGAGCCAAGCCCTGCCCCTGCACGCCGATACCGTCGGCAGCTACCTGCGTACCGAGCCCTTGAAACAAGCCCGCGCCGACTTTGCCGAAGGCAAAATCAGCCGCGAAGAGCTGACCCGCGTTGAAGACCAGGAAATTGCCAAACTGGTGGAAGACCAGCTGGCCGCAGGCATTCAAGTGATTACCGACGGCGAATTCCGCCGCGCGTTCTGGCACATCGACTTTTTGGAAAATCTCAACGGCATCGAAGGCTACGCACCGGAACACGGTTACAAGTTCAACGGCGTGGAAACCAAAGCCTACAACACCCGCTGCTGCGGCAAAGTTTCCTGGAACCCGGCGCATCCCTTTATCGAGCATTTCAAAAAGCTGGATAAAATCGTGGCCGGCCGCGGCGTGGTTAAATACACCATCCCCAGCCCGAACCAATTAATGTATCCCGTACAATGGGATACCGGCGTGTACGCCACCCGCGCCGAATTCGCCAAAGACGTGCAGCAAGCCTACATCGACTGCATCAAAGCCTTCTACGAAGCCGGCTGCCGCTACCTGCAATTCGACGACGTTTATTGGGGTTCGCTGTGCAACAACCACGAGAAACCCGAATTCGCCGCCGATAAAGCGCAGGCTCTGGAAAACATCCAAGTTATTCTGGCGCAAAAACCGGCCGACATGATTATCACCACCCACGTCTGCCGAGGCAATTTCCGCTCCACCTACCTGCTCAGCGGCGCATACGACCCCGTTGCCCCCGAGCTGTTCGGCCAAACCGCTTACGACGGCTATTTCCTGGAATACGACAACGAGCGCAGCGGCGGCTTCGAGCCTTTGAAATATTTCAACGACAACCCGCACAAAGGCCGCGTCGTTTTGGGTCTGGTGACTTCCAAATTCCCCGAATTGGAAGACAAAGCCGCCATCAAAGCGCGCATTGCCGAAGCCGCAGCGATTGTACCTCTGGAACAACTGGCCCTCAGCCCGCAATGCGGCTTCGCCTCCACTGAAGAAGGCAACATCATGACCGAAGCCGAACAATGGGCGAAAGTACGCCTGGTAGAAGAAATCGCTGCCGATGTATGGGGCGAAGACGCCGTATAATCCCCGTTATTAGTCAAACTTAAATCCTGCTACGGCGTTGGATCGCCTTGTAGCAGAATTGAATTTCGCCGACTATACAATAAAAGGCCGTCTGAAAGCTGCGACTTTCAGACGGCCTTTGTTATAATATTAACCAATTTCCCGATGATTTAAGCGATTTATGTCTTCCCCTACCCATCAAGACCCGCTCGGCGCCGGCTGGATGATTCTCGCCGCGCTGGGTTTTACCCTGATGAACCTCTGCATCAAAGCCGCCGCGCAGAAATTCGGCTTCGGCAGCGGCGAGTTGGTATTCTGGCGCATGGGCTTTGCCGCCCTGTTTCTCGGCATCATGGCCAAAGCGCGCGGCGACACCTTTGCCACGCCGCATTGGAAAACCCACCTCAACCGCAGCATCATCGGCTCGGCCGCCATGCTCTGCCTGTTTTACTCGATTACCCACCTGCCGCTGGCGACGGGCGTGACCCTCAGCTATACCTCGTCCATCTTTTTGGCGGTGTTTTCCTTTCTGTTTTTCAAAGAACGCATCGCGCCCTACACCCAAGCGGTATTGGTCTTCGGCTTTTCCGGCGTGGTATTGCTGCTCAATCCCTCGTTTCAGGGCGGGCAGGAATGGGCGGCGCTGCTGGGGCTGGCCGGCGGCGCCATGTCGGGCTGGGCGTATTTAAAAGTGCGCGAACTCTCCCTGCTGGGCGAGCCGGGCTGGCGGGTGGTGTTTTACCTTTCCGTGGTCGGCATGGTGATGGCCGCAGTATGGGCCACACTCACCGGCTGGCACGCGCTCTCCTGGGAAGCCGTGCCCTACCTGCTGGCCGTGGGCTTGAGCGCGATGGTGGCGCAGCTCTGCATGACCCGCGCCTACAAAGTCGGCAACAAATTCACCGTCGCCTCCCTCTCCTACCTGACCGTCGTCTTCTCCGCGCTCTCGGGGATGCTGCTTCTGGGCGACAAAATCACTTGGCAGGAAGCAGCCGGCATGGTTATCATTGTGGCGGCAGGCGTATTGAGCAGCATACAGCCTCGGCAATTCAAAACGTTCTTCCTCAAACACACAAGGAGCAAATCATGATTTCCATCAGAGAGCAGTCTTACGGTTTGAACGTAGCCTTATACAATGAATTTACACTGGAAGATTTCCGCGAGCTGGAGCAGGCGCTGCTGGCGGCCAAACGGCGCGTCCACCTGCCCGACGTCTTGCTGGATTTATCGATGCTGAAAGATTTTACGCTGGATATGGCGGTCGAGCAGATTAAGTTTCTCAACGAACACGCAGACGACTTCGGCCGCATCGCCATCGCCACCGACGATATCTGGATTAAACTCGCCTCCCGCCTGTCCAACCTGATTACCCGCCAGCATCCCAAATATTTCGACAACGCCGCCGAAGCCCAAGCCTGGCTGCTGGCCGGGAATTTGAAATAAAGCCGGTTTATCACGCAGTAAAAAAGCCGTCTGAAAACGGAGCAATCCATTTTCAGACGGCTTTTTTCGGCTCTGCGCCGTGATACTCACACACGTCTAGCTGTAGGACGGGCATCCCTGCCCGTCGCTTTGCCGTAAGGCAAAGCAACTGGCTCAATAAATAGAATGAGCGACGGGCAAGGATGCCCGTCCTACTTCATGCAAGTTACACCTGCCCCGCAGACTAGCGGATACCCTTAGCCACCAAATCCTGATAACCGCCGTGGTTGGTTACGCGGGTATAGCCTGCTTTTTGCAGAATCTGCAAAGCGGCTTCCGCGCGGCGGCCGCTGCGGCAGTAGAGATTGACCGGTGCGTTTTTATCCGGGCTGACGCTGCGGATGCGTTCGGCGATTTGGTCCACCGGAATATTCACTGCGCCTTGGATATGCCCTTCGGCAAATTCTTCGGGCGAGCGCACGTCAATCCAAATGCCTTTGGCTTTCACCGCCTGCTTACCCGCGACTGCTGCGGGCTTCTCTGCCGATTGGGCGGCAACAGGAGACAGCATGGCGGCTGACAATACCAACAATCCCATCAGTTTTTTCATCATAATACCTCCTTGGTCGGGAAAACGCATACGGCCGCCGAGCCAGTTTCTCAGCGGTCAACGGAACGGAAAAGCCGTCTGAAAACGGGTATTTTCAGACGGCCGGGCTGCCGTTAGGCAGATTGTAATTTGGCATTCACATCGCGTAAAGCGGTACGCAGGCCTTCTTCAATCACAGGGTGGTAGAAAGGCATATCCAGCATTTGCGGTACGGTCATCTTCATTTGATGCGCCCAAGCCAGCAGATGCGCCAGATGCTCGGCAGCCGGGCCGACAATCTCTGCACCCAGGAACAGGCCGGTGCCCTGCTCGGCATACACGCGCATATGGCCTTTGTTCACCAGCATCACGCGGCTGCGGCCTTGGTTGCGGAAAGAAACTTCGCCGCATACGAAGTTTTCGGCAGCGTAACGCTCGGTGACTTGGGCGTAGCGCAGGCCGATGGATGCGATTTGCGGGCTGGTGAACACCACGCCGATGGTGCTGCGGCGCAGGCCGCCGGCGATGTTCGGGAAGCGGCCGGCATTGTCGCCCGCAATCTTGCCCTGGTCGGCAGCTTCATGCAGCAGCGGCAGCTGGTTGGAAGCGTCGCCTGCGATAAAGATATGCGGAATGCTGGTTTGCATGGTCAGCGGGTCGGCTACGGGTACACCGCGTGCGTCGCGCTCGATGTCGAGGTTTTCCAGGCCGATGTTGTCCACATTCGGGCGGCGGCCGATGGCGGCCAGCAGGTAGTCGGCGGTAAAGACGCCGCTCTCGCCGCCTTGCGTCCATTTGATTTCCACGCGGCCTTCGTCGTTCAGCTTGACTTCGGTTTCTGCATCCAGATGCAGCGCCAGCTCTTCGCCGAATACGGTTTTGGCTTCTTCCAAGACAACGGGGTCGGAAATGCCGCCCAAGAGGCCGCCTTTACCGAAGATTTCTACTTTCACGCCCAAGCGGTGCAGCGCCTGGCCGAGTTCCAAACCGATAACGCCCGGGCCGAACACGGCTACGCTTTCGGGCAGCGTATCCCAAGAGAAAACGTCGTCGTTGACAATCAGGCGATCGCCCAATGCTTCCCAAGCCGGCACAATCACGGGGCGCGAGCCGGTGGCAATCACGAAGCGCTTGGCGGTAATCTGCGTGTGATCGTCGATTTGCACGGTATGCGCGTCGATGAATTTGGCGCTGCCCATAATGCGCTTGTCGGCCGGCCATTCTTCTACATCGCTGACCACGAAGCCGACGAAGCGGTCGCGCTCGGATTTGACGCGGTTCATCACTTCTTCGCCGTTGACTTGGATGCTGTCTTTATCCAGATGCACGCCGAAAGGATCGGTATGCAGCGCGTGGTGGCGCGCTTCCGCTGCGGCAATCAGCAGCTTGGAAGGCATACAGCCGACGCGGGCGCAGGTTGTACCGAATACATGGCTTTCAATCAGGTAAACATTGTCGGTATGCAGGCGGGCATTGCGGAATGCGCCCATACCGGCCGTACCGCCGCCGATGACCACTACGTCTGCTTGGATTTGTTTCATCATAAGTCCTTTCTGGATGCGCCGCCCGTGCACGCTCCGGCGTGCCGGTTTTCAGACGGCAATTCGCGTTTCATAACGCATTTATTGAATTTGACAATCGGGCGCGCCGATTGAAATATAGAGCCATTCGGGTAATCCAGCTTATCGGTAAGCTGCATTACCCGAATAACTCTATCGCTATTCGGGAGCCGTCTGAAAACGGGTTTTCAGACGGCCCGATACGGTATCCGCCGAAGCGGAATCAGGCCGTTATCGAATTATTTGGCAAAGTAAGCTTCCAGCTCTTCGCTGCCGCCGATGTATTGGCCGCCGATGAAGACTTGGGGAGCAGAAGTTTTGCCGGTAATCGCGCGTACGGAAGTCACGGAAGCGTCGCGACCCAATACGATTTCTTCGTAGGCCAGACCTTTTTCAGCCAACAGGGCTTTGGCTTTCGCGCAGAATTGGCAGCCCGGTTTGGTGATGATGGATACTGAAGGTTGGTCTTTCCACTCAGGATCAACGAATTTCAGCATGGTGTCGGCATCGGATACTTCAAACGGATCGCCTTCTTTTTCCGGCTCGATGAACATTTTTTCGATTTTGCCGTCGTTCACGATCATAGAGTAGCGCCAAGAGCGGTCACCGAAGCCCAGTTGCTCTTTAGACACCAGCATGCCCATGCCGCGGGTGAAGTCGCAGTTGCCGTCAGGTACAACGGTGATGTTTTCGGCTTCTTGGTCGGCCAACCAAGCGTTCATCACGAAAGTATCGTTTACAGATACGCACAGGATGCTGTCGAAACCGCGGGCGAAGAATTCTTTAGCCAATTCGTTGTAGCGCGGCAGGTGGGTTGAAGAGCAAGTCGGGGTAAACGCGCCCGGCAGAGAGAATACGGCTACTTTTTTGCCTTTGAACAAATCATCGGTAGAAACGTCTTTCCAAGCGTCGCCTTGGCGGGTGTGGAATACGACGTTAGGTACTTGTTGACCGGTACGATCTACGAAAGCCATGTTAAGCTCCTTCAATATTAAAGTGAGGGTTGAAAATCAATATGCGGATTCTAGCGCAGGCAAAGCGATTTGTATAATTTACAGTTCAAATAATCTTCATAATCCCGGGCTATCGAGCCGCCCTTACCGCAGAATATGGGCGCAGGCGGTACGATTTCAAGAGTTACTGGCGGTATTGGCTCAAGAAACGCGCCAGTTTCTCCATCGCTTCTTCGATTTGGTGCACATAAGGCAGCGTCACGATGCGGAAGTGGTCAGGCTTAATCCAGTTGAAGCCCGAGCCCTGCACCAGCAAGACTTTTTCCTGCACCAGCAGGTCATAGACCATTTTGGTATCGTCGCTGATGCCGTACATTTCCGTATCGATTTTGGGGAACATATACAGCGCGCCCATAGGCTTGACGCAGGAAATGCCGGGGATTTGTGTCAGCAGCTCGTAGGCGCGGTTGCGCTGCTCCAAAAGGCGGCCTCCGGGCAGGATAAACTCGTTGATGCTCTGATAGCCGCCCAAGGCCGTCTGAATGGCGTGCTGCATGGGCGTGGTGGCACACAGGCGCATCGATGCCAGCATATCCAGCCCCTCGATATAGCCTGCCGCACGCTGCTTCGGCCCGTTAAGCACCATCCAGCCCTGGCGGAAGCCCGCCACGCGGTAGGATTTGGACAGGCCGTTAAACGTGACCGTCAGCAAATCGGGCGCCAGTGCGGCGATGTGGTGATGCACCGCGCCGTCGTAGAGAATTTTGTCGTAAATTTCATCGGCAAAGATAATCAGGCCGTGCTTGCGCGCCAGCTCGACGATTTCCAGCAGGATTTCTTTGCTGTACACCGCGCCAGTGGGGTTGTTCGGATTAATCACCACAATGGCTTTGGTGCGCGGCGTGATTTTGGCTTCCATATCGGCCAAATTCGGAAACCAGTCGTTTTCTTCGTCGCACAAATAATGGCGCACATTGCCTCCCGCCAGCGTGGCCGCCGCCGTCCATAAAGGATAATCGGGCGCGGGAATTAAAATTTCGTCGCCGTCGTTGAGCAGCGCCTGCATCGACATGGTAATCAGCTCGGATACGCCGTTGCCGATATACACATCGTCCACCGTCATCTCGCGGATGCCCTTAGTTTGGTAATAATGCACGATGGCCTTACGCGCCGAATACAGCCCTTTGGAATCGCAATAGCCCTGCGAAGTCGGCAGATTGCGGATTACGTCAACCAAAATCTCATCGGGCGCTTCAAAGCCGAACGGCGCAGGGTTACCGATATTCAGCTTTAAAATTTTGTGCCCCTCTTCTTCAAGGCGCATCGCTTCTTTATGGACGGGCCCGCGGATGTCGTAGCAGACATGGTCCAATTTTTGTGATTTGGCAATGCAGTCCATTCTTTTTTCCTCTGTTTACGGCGTCGTCAAAATAAAGGTTAAATGTACCCTGTTTGCAGGCCGATGGAAAGAGCGGCACGCATATTTTTATCACGTATTCCGATAAAAAATCGATAGTCGGCCGCGCCCGATGCCGTCTGAAAATACTACCAACGCCGCCATCATCAACCCACAGGAAACGCTGCTTCAACCCGCAGCAAACCATTTCGCCAAAATCCTATGCTAAAATCGACACTTACCTTAATTTTTCGGGACAAGCGCCCGCTTTCTTCCCTTTCTTTCTACAAGGACAAATCATGAAAAAAATCATTCTGACCGCCCTGTTTGCCGCAGCGGCCGCAAGCGCATCCGCCGCTTCCTACAAAATCGACCCCTTCCACACCAACGCCCGCTTCGCCATCGACCACTTCGCCACCAGCACCAACGTCGGCGGCTTCTTCGGCTTAAACGGCAATATGACCTTCGACAAAGCCAAGCGTCAGGGTGCCATCGACCTGAGCATTCCGGTCAACTCGCTGCAATCCAGCTCGCCGCAGTTTACCGAGCACCTGCTCTCCGCCGACCTGTTTAACGCAGCACAATACCCCACCATGCGCTTCGTATCCACCAAATTCAACTACAACGGCAAAAAACTGGTATCGGTTGACGGCCAACTGACCCTACTGGGCAAAACCCATCCCGTGAAGCTGAAAGCCGACAAATTCAACTGCTACAACAGCCCGATGGCCAAAGCCGAAGTCTGCGGCGGCGACTTCTCCGCCACCATCGACCGCAGCAAATGGGGCATGGACTATCTGATCAGCGCCGGCATGACCAAAAACGTCAAGCTCAATATCCAAGTGGAAGCCGTGAAACAATAAGCCTTTCCGGATAAGAAAAGCCGTCTGAAAACACGCGGGCAAGCAGCCTTGGCGTATTTTTCAGACGGCTTTTTTTACTTTATAGACGAATTTGAAGACTGGCAGAAAGAAGCAACCCGCCAGATTAAGGCGGGTTATGCGAGAGGGGTTTGATTTATTTGTCTGTAATAATGATATAGAGGCTATAAAAGAATCCGATGATGCTGCCGATGATACAGCTTAACGCATAAACAACATATGCTACTACTACACAGCCAATCAAGAAAGCAAGCATAGCACCCTCCCAACCCCATAAAACTGATGAAATAAGAATACATTATGTCTGCCTAATTAGCAATAGTCATCAAGGCTTCCGCCGTTGTCGGAGCGGCTCAAACCGCACTGGCCGCGCTGGGCGGCTCGACGCGTGCGCTGACCCAAAGTATCCGGCAGGCGGAAGCGGCTACCGCGCAACTGAAGCGCAGATTGGAAAACCCTGCCGCCGGTGCGCAGGTGGACAGGTTGAAACGCTCGTATGACGGCTTGAACCGGACTATGATAGATTTCCTGTCTGCATCATCAACGCATACGGCAGGCCAACCGTAAATCCTGATGCTATTAACATACAACCAAACTTCCCCGCCCGCCCCTGAAAACCCGCATCAAATCTGTTAAAATTCCCGCTGTTACCGTTTTCCGCTGCCCATACACCGGCACACTTCCCGCCACACTATGAATTACCCGCTTCCCGCCCCCGCCCAAAAATCCCGCTGGCTCAACCTGTCGCGCGGCTCGCTGCCGCTGGCTTTGGCGCGCCACCTGCCGCACAAGCAGCTGAAAATCGTTCTGACCCAAGACACCGAGCAGGCGCTGAGATTGCAGACGGCCTGGCAGTTTTTCCGTCCGCACGACACCGCCGTATTTCTGCCCGATTGGGAAACGCTGCCCTACGAGCGTTTTTCGCCGCACCATGATTTGGTCTCGGAGCGGCTGTCGGCCTTGTGGCAAATCCGCAGCGGCGCGGCCGATGTGGCCTTTATCCCCGTTGCCACCGCCATGCAGCAGCTTGCGCCGGCGGCTTTTCTGGCCGGACGCACGTTTTGGCTGAAAGCCGGGCAGACGCTGGATTTGGATACGCTGAAAACCGATTTGGTCGAGGCGGGCTACAGCCATGTGTCCAATGTGGTTGCCGCCGGCGAGTTTGCCGTGCGCGGCGGCATTGTCGATCTGTACCCCATGGGTGCGGACGCGCCCTACCGCCTGGATTTGTTTGACGACGAAATCGACAGCATCAAAATCTTCGACCCCGACAGCCAGCGCACCGTCTCACCCGTATCCGAAATCCGCCTACTGCCCGCGCACGAGTTCCCCACCGATGCCGAGGCGCAAAAAATCTTCCGCGCCCGCTTCCGCGAGGAAATTGACGGCGATTACAACGCGGCAGCGGTGTATCAGGCTGTGAGCAACGGCCATTTCGGCGCGGGCGTGGAATACTATCTGCCGCTCTTTTTTGAAAACGGCTTGGAAACGCTGTTTGACTATATCGGCGAAAACGCGTTGTTTGTGTGCATGGGTGATGTCCACGCCGAAGCCCGCCGCTTTGCCGCCGATGTGAAATCGCGCTACACCATGGCGCAGGGCGACGAAACCTACCCGCCTTTGCTTCCGCAGCATTTGTATCTCTCACCCGACCAGTTTGCAGGCCGTCTGAAAACCTATCCGCAGGTATGGCCGGAATTGGACGACAGCCACGCCCTGCCCGACGTGGCCGTCGACCGCCAGGCCGAAGCGCCGCTGCAGGCCTTGCAGGATTTTCAGACGGCCTTCGGCGGGCGCATCCTGATTTGCGCCGAAAGCCTCGGCCGCCGCGAAACCATGCTGGGCTTTATGCAGCAGCACGGCATCCGCCCCAAGCCCGTGTCCGACTGGCAGGGCTTTTTGTCGGCACACGAGCCGCTGATGATTACCGTATCGCCGCTGGCCTACGGTTTCCGGTTGGCGGAACAGCACATCACCGTCATCACCGAATCCGACCTTTACCAATACGTTGCCAAATCCCGCAAAACCCAACGCCGCAAAAAGCACGCCCAAGTTTCAGACGGCCTGCTGCGCGACTTGGCCGAAATCAATATCGGCGACCCCGTTGTACACGAAGAACACGGCATCGGCCGCTACATGGGCTTGGTTACGATGGATTTGGGCGGCGAGCCGTCTGAAATGATGCTGCTCGAATACGCGGGCGAAGCGCAGCTTTATGTACCTGTTTCGCAATTACATTTAATCAGCCGCTACTCCGGCCAGGCGCATGAAAACGTGCAGCTGCACCGCCTGGGCAGCGCTTCTTGGAACAAAGCCAAGCGCAAGGCCGCCGAAAAAGCGCGCGACACCGCCGCCGAACTGCTCAATCTCTACGCCCGCCGCGCCGCACAGGAGGGCCATACCTTCACGTTCAACGAAGACGACTACCGCGCATTTTCAGACGGCTTCGGCTATGAAGAAACCGAAGACCAAGCCGCCGCGATTGCTGCCGTGATTAAAGATTTGACCCAAGCCAAGCCGATGGACAGGCTGGTTTGCGGCGATGTCGGCTTCGGCAAAACCGAAGTCGCCCTGCGCGCCGCATTTGTGGCCGTGATGGGCGGCAAGCAGGTCGCCGTACTCGCCCCGACCACGCTTCTGGTGGAGCAGCACGCGCAAAACTTTGCCGACCGCTTTGCCGACTTCCCTGTCAAAGTCGCCGCCCTGTCGCGCTTCAACAGCAGCAAAGCCACCACGCAAACCCTCGCCGGCATGGCCGACGGCACAGTCGATATCGTCATCGGCACGCACAAGCTGGTGCAAGACGACATCCAATTCAAAAACTTAGGCTTAGTCATTATCGACGAAGAACACCGCTTCGGCGTGCGCCAGAAAGAGCAGCTCAAACGCCTGCGCGCCAACGTCGATATCCTCACCATGACCGCCACCCCGATTCCGCGCACCCTCAGCATGGCGCTGGAAGGTCTGCGCGATTTCTCGCTGATTACCACCGCCCCAAGCCGCCGCCTGGCCGTCAAAACCTTCGTCAAACCCTTTAGCGAAGGCAGCGTACGCGAAGCCGTATTGCGCGAACTTAAGCGCGGCGGGCAATTGTTTTTCCTACACAACGAAGTCGATACCATCGCCAATATGCACGAACGGCTCGAGCAGCTGCTCCCCGAAGCCCGCATCGGCGTGGCACACGGCCAGCTGCGCGAGCGCGAGTTGGAGCAAGTGATGCGCGACTTTTTGCAGCAACGGTTTAACGTCTTACTCTGCTCCACCATCATCGAAACCGGCATCGACATCCCCAATGCCAACACCATCATCATCAACCGCGCCGACAAATTCGGCCTTGCCCAGCTGCACCAGCTGCGCGGGCGCGTCGGCCGCAGCCACCACCAAGCCTACGCCTACCTGCTCACCCCCGAATTTATCACCAAAGACGCAGAAAAACGCCTCGACGCCATCGCCTCCGCCGACGAACTCGGCGCCGGCTTCACCCTCGCCATGCAGGATTTGGAAATCCGCGGCGCAGGCGAAATTCTCGGCGAAGGCCAAAGCGGCGAAATGATACAGGTCGGCTTCACGCTCTACACCGAAATGCTCAAACAGGCCGTGCGCGACCTCAAAAAAGGCCGCCAGCCCGATCTCGACGCCCCGCTGGGCGTCACTACCGAAATCAAACTGCACAGCCCCGCCCTGCTGCCCGAAGACTACTGCCCCGACATCCACGAGCGGCTCGTACTCTACAAACGCCTCGCCACCTGCGAAACCGTGCAGCAAATCAACGCCGTACACGAAGAGCTGGTCGACCGCTTCGGCCTGCCCGCCCAACCCGTGAAAACCCTGCTCGAAAGCCACCGCCTGCGACTGGCCGCCAAAGCACTCGGCATCACCGCCATAGACGCCACCGCCGAAGCCCTGACCCTGACCTTCGGTAAACACACCCAAATCGAACCGGCCGACATCATCCTGCTGATGCAAAGCCACAAAAACTACCGCTTCGCCGGCGCCGACAAACTGCGCGTGGAAATACCCATGGAAGACGTAGAAACACGGATTAAAAACGCACACGCCGTGATGGCAAAGCTGAAAGGCAACTTGCCGTCTGAATAATGGGTGTAAAAAAGCCGTCTGAAAATCAGCATGGATTTTCAGACGGCTTTTTTCATCATGCCAGACGCTGAAGCCCCGGCTTTACGCCGATAATTGGCTCTATCCGCAATACGCGCAATCGAGTATGTCTTTACGGATGCCTTTTAAGACGAAACGGGCGGCTTCGTCCGACTGTGCCTGTACGTACACAAACAGGCGGGCGATGATTTTACCGGCGAATACTTTTTTCAGGGCGCAGGTACAGCCCAGGGTGTGTTGCGCCAAAAAGTCTGCTACGTCTTGCGGCAAGGTGCGCTCCGGCAGGGCGACGGCGCTGAAGCGGATATCCGACTGCAAGCGTGCCAGCAGGGTTTGGTTTTTGTCCAGCTTCACACCGGCTTCTTTTTCTGCTGCGGTGGCACGGGTAAACTGGTCGTAAATTTCTGCATACAGCATATCGTTCGGCCCTTCGAAAATGGTGAACGGGCGGAAGTCGATGGCGATGTTGCTGGCGGGGTGGCCGCGCTCGAAGCCTTTGGCGCCGAGCAGCTTTTGCAGCATCTGCGCGGCTTCGTAGGTATATTCCGTTGCCAGGGTTTTGATGATGTTCGCTTCCATCAGCTGGTGGGCGACGGGGGCTTCCGGCGAAACATGGCGGCAGGTAAAGTCGTACAGCACCTGCGATACTTGGTAGCGCCGTGCGATTTCGCTGCGTTCGTATTCAACGAATTTGATGTCGCTGCGCGAGAATTTTTCCGTATTGGCAACGATGTATTCCATAATGCCGTGGGTCATGCCCACCAGCTGCAGGCGGCTGCGGATGAAGATGTTTTGAAACGCGCGCAAACCGGCGGCATCGCTGTCCGAGAGTTTCATTACTGCTGAAGCCGGCATTTCCGTATCGATGCGGTTGACTGCGTAGCGCACTGCCCGCAAGCCTTCCGAGCGCAGGGCCTCGTAGGTGATGTATTGTTTGGGCACGAGCAGCAGGTTAATGGTTTTCGAGAGCTTGCCGTTTTTGCGCTCTTTGGCCGCCACCAGCAGGAAATCGCTTTGCGAGTTGCCCTGCCAGTATTTGGCGGCGCGGACATAAACCGTATCTTCGGCGGTATATTCGTAATACGACTGCATTTCCCGCGCGATGGCCGCGCCCGAGGTTTCCGGCTCGGTTACGGCCAGGCCGCCGCCCTCGCCGTTGAAAATCCAATCCAGCCCCTGCGCAATCTGCGCGTCGTTGCCGAACTCCTGCAAAGGCTGCAACACCAGCGCGCCTTCGATACCGGTACGCAGGGTAACGGGTACGCCGTAATGCCCGGCAATCCGCAAGACTTCCTGAATTTCAAACTGGCTGGCCTTACGCCCGCCGTGCCGCTCGTCCAGAAAAGGCAGCAGCAGCCCCGCTTCTTTCAAAGCCAGCCATTTGTCTTCCGGCAGGTATTCCATCAGGTTGAGGCCGTCTGAAAAAATGCGTGCGAACGCCGCTTCGATGTGCTGTAAAAAAGCAGCCGTATCCATATCGCGCGGCTGCGTTGCTGATGCTGAATGTGCCATATATCCTCTTGTCGGATTTATTTTAGAGTTTAGAGCCGAATACCTAATTTATATCATACAATCGGAAAAGCAGCAATCGGGAGCGTTGGGAAAATAAAGCCGTCTGAAAAATGTGTTTTTTTCAGACGGCTTTGCATTGGGAAAACGCGTGCGTGGCTTTCGCCACACACCCTACACGCAGGCTACGCTTGCTAAAACACCTTATTACCCAAATCGCGAGCGAAATTTTTTCCTGCGCGATGGTCGCTGCTGGTTTTGGAGGCCGTACCCTGATAGCGGTTATCGTCGGCAAACGTAAAACGGTGATGCTTTCCATCTTCCGAATGAGCAAAACCTATACGCTTCAAACCGTTTAAAATCTTCGGGGTCAGATGGGTGTAATCGTTGAATAACTTTTTCAACTCATTCCGCTTATGCAGACGTAAATCTTCGTCCATGCGGTTGGCGGCAATCAAATCACTCAAAATATCCGCCTGACGGCTTCCTGCTGCCGCGCCCCGCTCCAGCTGGTTTTCCAGCGCTTCAAGCACGAAACTTCTGATTTCACCGTCATATAAATCCTGCTCTACCCCCGTATTCAATATCCCGCCCGACCGACCAAACTGCGAAGCCGACAATCTGCGGATTTCCGCTTCCAAGCGCGCGATTTCCTGATTGGCTTCCGCCAAATGTGCTTCCTTGATTTTTAATTCGTTGTCGAAGGCATCGATATACTCCTGTACCGTGGCATCCTGCCCGGCCGCTTCGTAATGATTTTTCTTCAACTGCGCCAAACGCTGCTTGGACAAGCTGTCTTTCAAATGCAGCCAGCTGCAGATGCTCGTTTGGCGACGATTGACCAGTGAGCGGATAATATCTTCCCTAATCTTATCTTTCAAAGCCCGCTCATCGGCCAACACTTCGGATAAAAAGTAAGACTTCCGTTCACTACCCCGCGCCCAATACACGCCAATGCTGCCGCCATACACATTTCGGGCATCCGTCAGCTGCTTGAGACGCACGGAAAACGACCGCCCCGGCTCGACCACCACATGCGCCAGCCCCGCCAAGTCCTGAGCCAGTAGCTTCGGATCCACCGCGTAACCACCCTCGCCAAATCCACAGCTGACATATACTATCGGCAGAATATTGCAACCCTCGCCCCGTATCAAAGCCGCAGCAATAGCCTCGTCGCCATCGGCCAATCCGATTGCCTTGTCGGATACGGGAATTTCCCCGTCCATGCCGCCGCCATAGTTCGCCAGAAGCTGCTTCACAAAATAAGGCTTTTTGGCCTTAGGCAGATGCATCGAGGCATCCGGCAGCCCGCAGCTCAGCTGCACACTGACCAAATGCCGTCCGCTGCTCTGAGAAGACACAATCGTTGTGACCCACTGCCGCCCTTCTTCGTCTTTGCGCGTAAATTTCAGCCCGCCGATTTCAAAGTCCGAGTCTGCCAGATGTACATAGCCGAACTCCGCTTTTTCTCCCTCAGCTTCCACCACTGATTCCGGGCTGTGCCAAATCTCATCGAAATGGTGCTTCTGCAAACGGTAATGGCGGCTTCCGTAAATCCATTCACACCCCAAATCCAAAATCTGCCTGACCGTCAAATGCTCAGGCAGCGGCAGCTCAATCGAATAAATCAACATCTCAACTTTTCCTTATCATCATTATCGCGGCACATCACGGCAGCTTACGGTCTATCTTACCATATCGGCACTGCACAGTCGGGCAACGGCCAAATACAAAGCCGTCTGAAAATTGCAGTTTTCAGACGGCTTTGAAAACAATGTGTAGGGTGGGCAGTTTATTGCCCACCAAGTTGGCATGACAGGAAGTTCAAGGGGGTGGGCAAACGAGTTGCCCACCCTACGCTTGCTTCATCATTTATTGTCATAATTTATCCTGCTCATTGCTTTAAATTTTCAAACAAACGACCTTAACTCACTCACTCCCAAACAACAACCCTTCCTTAATCCCCCGAATCTTATCCCGCAACACCGCTGCCTCTTCAAACTGCAAATCCCTGGCCGCCTGCTGCATTTGTTTCTCCAAGCGCGCGATTTCTTTGATGGCGTCTTCTTCGCTGTGGATTTCGCCGATTTTCACGCCTTTGCCTTTTTTCAGACGGCCTTTGCCGCCGGTGCCGTCTTCTTCGTGGTACACGCCGTCGATGATGTCTTTGACCTGTTTTTTGATTTGTTGGGGGATGATGCCGTGTTCTTCATTAAATTTAATCTGTTTTTCGCGGCGGCGTTCGGTTTCGTCGATGGCGGCGCGCATGGAGTCGGTGATTTTGTCGGCGTACAGAATCGCTACGCCGTGTACGTTTCGTGCGGCGCGGCCTATGGTTTGGATGAGGCTGCGGTGGGAGCGCAGGAAGCCTTCTTTGTCGGCGTCCAAAATCGCCACCAATGATACTTCGGGAATGTCCAAGCCTTCGCGCAACAGGTTGATGCCCACCAAAACATCAAATAATCCCAAACGCAAATCCCGAATAATTTCAACACGTTCTACCGTATCGATATCGCTGTGCAGGTAGCGCACTTTGATGCCGAGTTCGCTGTAATAGTCGGTGAGCTGTTCGGCCATGCGTTTGGTAAGGGTGGTGACGAGTACGCGCTCGTTTTTGGCGATGCGGTCGTTGATTTCGCTGAGTAAGTCGTCCACTTGGGTGGCGACGGGACGGATGATGATTTCGGGGTCGACGAGGCCGGTGGGGCGCACGACTTGTTCGACTATTTGGCCGGCGTGTTCTTCTTCGTATTTGGCGGGGGTGGCGGAGACGAAGATGGTTTGCGGCATGATTTTTTCGAACTCGTGGAATTTGAGCGGGCGGTTGTCGCGGGCGGAAGGCAGCCTGAAACCGTAATCGACGAGGTTTTGTTTGCGCGAGGCGTCGCCTTTGTACATGCCGCCGATTTGGGTGACGGTAACGTGGCTTTCGTCGATGAACATGATGGCATTGTCGGGCAGGTAGTCCATCAGCGTGGGCGGGGGTTCGCCTTCTTTTTTGCCGGAAAAGTGGCGGGAGTAGTTTTCGATGCCTTTGCAGAAGCCCATTTCGTAGAGCATTTCGAGGTCGAAGCGGGTGCGCTGTTCGATGCGCTGCTGCTCGACGGGGCGGTTTTCGCGGGCGAAAAATTCGATGCGCTCGCGCAGCTCGGCTTTGATGGATTCGCAGGCGCGCAATACGGTGTCGCGCGGGGTAACGTAGTGGCTGCCGGGGAAGACGGTGAAACGGCCGACGCGCTGGATAACGGCGCCGGTGAGCGGGTCGAAAAGGTCGAGGCGGTCGATTTCGTCGTCGAACAGGCTGATGCGCAGGGCGTTGTCGGAGCTTTCGGCGGGGTACACGTCGATGACGTCGCCGCGCACGCGGAAGGAGCCGCGTTTGAAATCCGTTTCGCCGCGGTCGTATTGCATGGAAACAAGGATTTTGATGATGTCGCGCTGGTCGATGGTGTCGCCCTCTTTGACGGAAAGCACCATTTGCCGGTATTCGCTGGGATCGCCGATACCGTAAATCGCGGAGACGGTGGCAACGATGACGACATCGTTGCGCGTCATCAGGTTTTTGGTGGCGGAAAGGCGCATTTGTTCGATGTGTTCGTTAATCGCGGAATCTTTTTCGATAAACAGATCGCGGCTGGGCACATAGGCTTCGGGCTGGTAGTAATCGTAGTAGGACACGAAATATTCCACCGCATTTTCGGGGAAAAATTCGCGCATTTCGGCATAAAGCTGGGCGGCCAGGGTTTTGTTGTGCGCCATGATGATGGCGGGGCGGCCGCTTTGGGCAATGACGTTGGCCATGGTATAGGTTTTGCCCGAGCCGGTTACGCCGAGCAGGGTTTGGTAGGCGAGGCCGTCTGAAAGCCCTTCGAGCAATCCGGCAATCGCGGCGGGCTGGTCGCCGGCGGGAGGAAAGGGTTGGTGGAGTTTGAAGGGGGAGTTTTCGTATTGGATGACTTGCATTTCAGACGGCCTTGCGCTTTGAAAATCAAATAATAGAAATATGGTAGCAGATACGGGGATTTAAAGGCCGTCTGAAAATCATGGCTGCCTGCAGGATAAAAGTGATGATGATATCCGCCTGCTTTGGCTGCGGATTTTGTTAATTTATGATTGTTTTAATTTGAACAACTTAGCCTAAGCGCCGCTATTCTGTTGCCGTTAATACAATTTCCCTTTAATTGGGTTAGCCGCTGCAAAAGCAGGTAAAGTCATTCGCCAAACATGCGGAAACCTTCTTACCATGCCGCGCATGGTAACTTTCGACCTTTGACGGCCACTTGCGGAGCATGAAGGGCTTGGCTGCGGTTTGCCGCCCTGCCCCATGCTTTTTTCTTGGCCAACAATATTAATAATTAGGAAAAATTTTAAAATGAAAAAATATTTTGCCGAATTTTTCGGCACTTTCTGGCTGGTGCTGGGCGGCTGCGGCAGCGCAGTTTTGGCTGCGGCTTATCCCGAGCTCGGTATCGGCTTTGCCGGCGTGGCTTTGGCCTTCGGTTTGACCGTATTGACCATGGCTTTTGCCGTCGGCCATATTTCCGGCGGCCACTTCAACCCTGCGGTATCGCTGGGTTTGTTTGTCGGCGGCCGTTTCAGCGGTAAAGATTTGCTGCCCTACATCGTTGCGCAAGTCATCGGCGCGATTGCCGCTGCGGGCGTATTGTATGTTATCGCTTCCGGCAAGGCGGGCTTCGACGCCGCGGCCTCCGGTTTTGCCAGCAACGGCTACGGCGAACACTCGCCAAACGGCTATGATTTGATGTCTGCACTGGTGATTGAAGTTGTCTTAACCGCGTTCTTCCTGATCATCATCATGGGCGCGACCAGTAAACGTGCTCCGGCCGGCTTCGCCCCGATTGCCATCGGCTTGGCGCTGACGCTGATTCACTTAATCTCCATTCCCGTCACCAACACCTCGGTCAACCCCGCCCGCTCGACCGGCGTGGCCTTATTCCAAGGCGGCTGGGCAGTCGGACAATTATGGCTCTTCTGGGTCGCTCCGCTCATCGGCGGCGCAATCGGTGCGGCTATTTACCGTTTTGTTCTCTCAAACGACGACGAATAATGATTAGGGTCTGTTGACAATTCGTCACGCGGTCGTTTTTTGGTCAAAAACCGACTTCGCAGACG
>NZ_BCWL01000004.1 GCF_001592185.1 Bergeriella denitrificans NBRC 102155 | reverse complement strand
TTGTAAGCCGCCACCAGCTTTTGCACAGTAACGCAATAGCTTTTGCACACGCTGCCATCTGATTTGGCATTAGCTTTTACACAAAATAAAGTCTTTTTAAAGCCCGTTTAAAGCGATTTTAAACGGGCTTTAAAATGTCTAAAACTTCCAGACCATATTATCCTCATACTCCGCGACACCCCGTCCGATGTTGACGGTTAAGCTCTCTGTTTTGAAGCCGTTAAACCGCGGCCATTCATCCGGTCTGAAATCCCTTACATAAGACAAATAACTAAGAAGCTCGCTACGGGTGCTACCGAACAGGATAAATGGCGGGCGCACCATATCCATAAGCTGCAAAAATTGCACCATGCCGAAGTAGCGGTTGTTGGCGTACATGCCTTGTAGGGTTGAGACGTAGGGCGGGTCGAGGATAAGCAGGGTTTTAGGGTTGCCGAGGTGCGGCGGCAGCAGGGTTTGGAAGGGTTGGGATTCAATTTCTAGGCCTTTTAAGTAGTCGTCCGCAGTTGGGTAGTCGCTTCTGCGGATGCTGTTGTACATGTGTTTGGTGTAGAACTCGGCAAGCGTGGCGGCTTGGTTGCCGCTGAATAATAGCCATGAGCGCAGGCAGTTTAGGTCTTTGTAGCCGTTGAACGACTGAATGGCTTGTACCACCTTGGCTTTGGTCGCTTTGTCCAAATGTTTGTTGCGCGTGTGGTCTTTGAGCTGGTCGTACAAGATGCGCCGCAGGCGGTTGGTGTCGATGCTCGTAGCCGTACAAGTAAGCGTTGTAAGAAAACCCGCAGGCATTTTGCTTGCGGGTTAGTGTTAGGTTATGGCTGTACTACTATCATATTTTCAAGTGCCTTATTCAGCAATTCCAAAGGCAACTCCAGCAGTTCGGTAAACGGATTATCAGTTTCGACAAACAGTATGGACAAACCTCTTAGTGCGGTGACAGCACGCAGCATTTCATGATAGTCGTCATCAACATAACAGCCGATTTCTTTGATTTCGCTTGCTTTCATGGCTTAACCCTCCAAACCCAGAGACTGTTGCGCTTCGAGCATGGCGCGTTTCTGCTGCCGCGCCGCGCAGCCCAATCTGCCCGCGCGGGCGAATTTCGGATCGGGCGCGTAGGCCACGATGCCCAGGCGGTCGAGCTCTTTCAGGCGGTGGCGCAGCGCGTCTTTGCTCACGCCCATCAGACGGGCTTTTTCGTCCCAGTCCAAACCCATATTGTGGTAGCGGACGAGCTTGGCCGCTTCGGGATTGGCTTTCAGATAGGCTTCTTCCAAAAGGCCGACGCGTTCCATGTTGAAGCGCAACGTTTCGCGGTCGACGGCGACAAAACCGTCCGGCTCGGCCAGTTTGGTTTTCGCCCACGCGCGGAAGGCTTTGGCGTTCGGGGTGTTGGCGAAGAAACTCAGCAGGTTGCAGCCGGAGTGGCTGAAAATCCTTGTTTCTCTTTGCTTTCCGTCAACCGCCATCAATTTGATGGTGGTTGAATCGCCGTCTGAAAACTCGTCAAGATGGCGGTTGTAGAGGTTGTTCACGCCGTCGCGGGCGCGTTTGTCGGAGAAGCCCAAAGCCAAACCGAGTTGTTCAGCAGTCAGCCATTTGCCACCGTTGTGGTCGATAATGGAGATTTGGGACGGGTTGAATTGTTGTACAGGTGCATTCATGATAGAATGTCCTTTCATTTGAGTGATTAAATGACGCGGAAAGAGTGTTGGTAGCACTGCTTTCCACCTGTTCCGCCGATGTTGACGCATCGGCGGAATTTCTTAACAGCAGCTTGCTGTTGGGATAATACTATCTCGTTTAGCGAGAAATTACAACTATTTTTTGAACCTTTCTCGTAAAATGTTTTTAATCCATTGAGAAAAATCAACATTTTCTATAAGCTCAAGCAAGTCAGCATCTTTTTCCTTGTGAAAAGAAACCGCTTTCATTACTCGGTTTTGCTCATATTTTTTTCGATACTCGGCTGCCTTTTTTGCTTTTTCATCCATAGGCAATCCTTGATTTTTAAAACCGTTGGCGGTATAGTTTAAGAAAGTTTGGAGGAAGGGCAGCGGTGTTCTGCCGCCCTTACTGCTAGTTAGGTTTTATTACCAAGCCGGGAAGCTGATAAGTAATAAACCCAACAGGATTAAGAACTTAATCATTTTCATCACCTCCTTTCTTTTTGGGATTCCCGCCGCCTCCAACGGCGGGTTTCTTATTTCCTAATCCATGAAATGAATTATATCGCTAAACGAGATTTTTAACAACCCCTTTCCCCAAAAAAATCCCACAAAAAAAGCCGTCTGAAACCCTGATAATTCAAGGGTTTCAGACGGCCTTGAAGTCATGCAGACTGTTCCTGCGTGGCTGGCGCAGCGGTGGTGCTTCACCGCTGCGTCACCGTCCCTCTGAATAACTTGGTTTCAGCGGTTATGCGAACATAACCATACCCGTTAAAGTAAACCCGACTGCAGAAGCGTTGAGTGGTCTGCCTAAGACTTCCACGCGGGTAATCTCGAATTTGGCATTATTCGATACATGCGGCCATCCCGCGTTGCCAATGCTGATTTTTTGACTGACCCAATCGGCAACACTTGCTGTGTGTACGCCTGATTTCACATGCTGGCCGCCAGATGTCAGGGTGTAATGCACAGTCACCTCCGCATTACTTTCCACGCCCTTTGTCTGCGCGACAAGGGTAATGCCATCAGAACGCAAGCGCGTAGAAGATTTTTGTTTGTCGATTGCAAAATCGGGCTTTTCTTGAAAAACTGCGGTATACACATCAATATAGTTATCTGTTCCCGCAATGCGTTTGCGGCGGGTTTCCCACCTCAGAACATGGGTAGCAGGGTCATATTGCGGTGCGCTTTCGTCCAGCAGTTCAAAGCCTGCGGGAATCGGGCGGGCTTCCAATTCGTCTTGCGCGGTTTTCAATTCGGTTTGTTCTGTTTTCAGCTTGCCAACGACTGTTTTAAGCTCATTGACTTTGCCGCTGATAACTTCAACCAACTCATCAATGCGTTCTTTCAGTTCCATAATTTCTTCCTTTCGGTTCGTTCACATTAATCAACTAATTCCAAGAAGCGGGCAGCAAAATCCGTGTCGGTGTCGCCTAAGTTCAAGGTTTTTTCTACGGCGGCTTTCTGCTCCGCCGTCAGGGTTTGCGCTTCGTTCAAACTCAAACGCTGCGCGACGGCTTCTTCAATCAGGCGTTCGACTTTTTCAGAGGAGTAAACGCTTGTTGCCGAAGCGGCTTCATCATTTATCGGAACATCTGCGCCGCCATTCAGACCGGCTACGGTGCTTTCCATCTCCAGCACTTTGTTTTTTTAGCTCGTTGAACTTTTCGCTGACGACTTCAACCAGCTTGTCGATGCTCTCTTTCAGATTCATCTTCATATTGTTTCCTTTCTTTTCAAAATTAATTAATCGACCAGGGCTAAAAATTTCGCGGCGAAGTCGGGGGCATCCTCGGCTTCTTCTTCGGGCGCGGCAGATAAGGCGGTCAGCCATTCGTTGAGCGTGCCGTCAAACCCCTGTTCTACAGCCAGTTCAAACGCGGATTTGCCTTTGAGCGATGCGATAAAGTCGGCGACTGTGCCGTCAAAGCCGCTTTCCTTCGCCAACTGGTACAGGTTTTTGACCACTCCTTCCCGCACTTCCACACCGACGGCATCGCCGCTTTGGATTTCAGCGCACACATGCATGGCATGGGCGGCGGGCGTGATGTCTTGCAACAGGGTTATCGTGCCGCGCAATACGGTACGCACTGCGCCGCCGCTGGTAAGCTGCAGGTCATATTTGGCGCTGCTCCATCGGGCGTGCTCGGTGTGGCATGACGAAAACGTCACGTTGACGGTGTGGCCGTTGACCGATAAGGCGGGCGAGAAGCCGTCGCCGTATGTGGGTTTGACCCGCATTTCAACGGCCACGCCGCTTAAATTCAGCGGCTGCCCGTTGCCGTCGCGCAATTCGATGGTGAGTGCGCGGCTGTCACCGCGGTAAAGCGTGAAGTGGTGGGTCTGCATCAGCCCTCCTGTTTCATATCCGGCGGGAAATGGCCGCGTGTCAATTCCATGCGGTAACTGTTTAAACAATGGTCGTGCTGCCAGCGAAACAGCACTTTATCGACGATAAACAACGCAGCTTTCCAACGCCGCTTCGGCTCGGCCGTCTGATTTTTACGCCAAATACGGCTGCTCAAGGTCTCGTCCGCATGGCCGCCCAATACCGTGTTGAGCAGCTGGTCGGCGGCGATGGCGATATGGCGGAAATGTTGTTTGGCTTTCATGCGTTCTTCCTTTTAAAGTGCGCTAAACGCGATTTCAATCGTTTCCAATGCCGTCTGATTTTTGGCCTTTTCAATCTTGGTCTCCAATGCCTGCCGTTGGCCTGCAACATGGGCGGTCAACTTCTCGAACGCCAGCGATTTACGCAGTGCGGCGGCTTTGAGTGCGTCGGCAGGTACGCCGCGGCTGGCGGCGATTTGGTCGAGCACAGGCGTATCGGCGGCGGGGTCGGCGTGCCAGGCTTTGGCTTCCGCGCTCTGCAAGACCCATGTGCGGATTTCAAAATCGGGGTAACTATCTACTTCGGCGGCAGCGGCGACAAATGCCTGCGCGGCGGCGTTCAACTCTTTGAGTTTGGCCGCTTTGGCCTGCGCCAGAATTTCGGTGGCGGCTTGGTCGCTCAAAATCCATGCGCTTTGCTCTTCGCTCCATGTATGCCATGCAGACGGCGGGGCTTCGGTGGTCATACCGTCGGGCAAAGCGCCTACGCGGGTGGTTTCAAACGGCTGGCCGGTGGCCTTGTCGTAAACCGTTTGGCCGCGAAAGTCGGGTATAAATTCCCAGCCGCTTCCGTTCCAACGCGCGGCGTGGCCTGCGGGAATTTCAGACGGCGCGGCGGCTTCGATGCAGCCGCCCGGCACGATGTAGCTGCCGTCTTTTGCGTAAGTATCTAATTCCGCTTCTGCCATGTCGACAAACAGGCCGTCTGAATCGAGCTGGATGACGGGTTTGGTCCATTGAATAGTCATGTTTTTTCCTTTTTAAAAAATCGTTAATAAGCGCGGATGAAGACGGGCAAGGACAAATTGCGCGGTCGGGTTTCGCCTACCCATTGCGTGCCGGATGTGGTCATTAAGCCGTGCGTGGCGAGATTTTGGCTTTGCGGATTGGGTCTATTGGACGAGTTCCACACATCAAAAGCGGCACGGTTGTATTCGCCTGCCAAATGCTGAAGTTGGTAATCGCCAAGCCCGGCCCAATCGCCCCGCACAAATAAAGCATCATCATTTGCTGCCGTAATCGCACCCATGCCGTGGCGGTGGTTCATGGTTTCCTGCCCCTGAAACCCACCCATCACACGCCCTCTATCTACTCCGCGCCCATCGTCGTAAACCCGCAAAAATTCGCCGCGAACATCGGGAATATTGAACGTGGTCGAGCCGTTGCCTGCACCGTAGTAAGTGCCCACAGCCGCAAACAGCTTGGCATAAGTGGTGCGCGACAAGGCGGCGCCGTTGCATTTAATCCAGCCGGGCGGCGGATTATTGTGCGTAAAGTACGCCACCATGCCGACAGGTACAGTACCCGTCTCGTAGCGGTCGCGGAAAGCCAACGGACCGAGGTTTGTGCCGTCCACCTGCACCGATAAATGCGGATGGTTATCCGTTGTCCCCCAGCCGATATAGACTTTATGGGCTGGGTTTTGATTGGCGCCGCCGCCTTGCTGTATCGGCATGAAGCCCAAGTCCGCCCACGTAGGCTTAAAGCCTTGGTGGTAAATCTTGTTGTCGCTGTAAGCTAAGTCGCCGTTATCTTTGAGTTGCAGATATTTACGACTGGCGGTGTTGTGAACATAAACATCTGCGCCACCGCTGCCCAACATCAGATTGCTGCTGCCCGCACCGGTGACTGTGATGTCGGAGGCAAAGGTTTTATTGCCCGCAATGGTCTGATTGCCGTTCAACATCACGCCGTTCAATTCAGTGAGAACGGCTTTCATGCCCATGTAGCTGCCGTCTTTATTCCAAGCGGTCGTGAACAGGTCGAAGCGGTCGCCGTAGGCGAAACCTAAACCGCGTGCGTAGGCATTATTCGCATGCTCGGGGTGTGCAATGTGGATTTCCATTGACGGCAGAGCCTGCCCGTTCAGCTGAGCGCCGTTACCGCGATAAAAGCCCGTTTTGGCGTAGGCCGAGCTTTTATCTGTGTGATAATTAATGGTTTGTAAAAACGGCTTTTCAGCGGCAATGCGGGTGTTTACAAAGCTCTGATACGCTACGGTTTCGCCGCCTGCCACACGTGGAAAGGCCACGCGGCCGATTTCGCCGTTGTCGGCTCCGACAAACACATAATTAAAGCGCGCGCCGTTTTCATTCGCGCTTACGGGTGCACTTTCAAAACGCCAGTAGCTGCCGTCTGAATTGGTTAAGCGGTATTTTTCCCACGCATTGCGCTGGATATTCAAAATGCCGTTAGCCAAGGTTTGATTGCCGCTATTACCCAACTTATCTGCGCCCAGCTGCTTCCACGCGTTCCAACCGCTGCTGCCCGATGTCTGCGTGCGCGTCCAAATGCCGCTGTTGTTGTAGGGGATATAAACCTGCGTGCCGCCTGCAACGGCGGGCAGGACAAACAATGTGCCTGCGGCGCGCACGGGGTAGTTGTTGGCCTCGGTCGCGTAGGCGTTGGCAGTGTTATGCCACACGCCGATATTGGCTGCCGTTGCGGTCAAATCGTTCAAATTACGGTCGGCGGCAAGTGCGCCGCGCAGCTTGAAGCTGCTGTCGTCAATCGGGGTCAGCAGCTTTTTCAAAGCCGCTGCAAGCTGCTTCTGGTCGGCCTTGTTCGGTTTGATGCCCGCCATTTCCAACACGGCCAACATCTCGGCCTGAAACTGGTTTAACCACCAAGCAGGAAGAATCGTGCCCAGCTCCGAAGTGCCGTTGCCGTCGTGGAAGAGTTTGTCTTTGGTGTCAATCGGGTGCATTTTTTTCTCACACAAAATAAACTTCGGTATGCGCCGGCTTCAAATCACGAATCAGCCGTTTGAGTGCCTCGGCGCTGTAAGGTCCGCTACTCAGGGTCTCGACCCGCCAAACCCACATAATGTCTTCGCGCGCCAACCTGTCGCCTGCGCGGTTGACGCCCGCGCGGAAAGGTTGCAGCTCACGGATGGCGATGTCGTAGCCGAAAGCGGCAGCCAGGCGGACGAAATACGGTATAGACAGGCCGCCCGTTTCGTTGATTTTGGCGATGGCTGCGGTAATGCGCTGCGCTTCATCGCCCGTAGCAGCCAGCCCCAAAACGCGCTCCCAATCGGGCAGCAGCGAGCCGGCTGTTTGCGGCAAAACCGCGCCGGACACCGTGGCGGCAGACATATCGACCCCGTGGCACATCCGCGCGTCAATATCGGCCTGAGCGCGGACTTTCGGCGCATTCCGCGCATAAGACACGGGCGGCAGCAGGCCCAGTAGCAGGGTTCGGTAATCGCTGCGACTCATGGCATCACCGTGAGCGTGATTTTGCCCGGCTTAAACCATTCGATTTTTTCGCGCACGTCCGCCGAGCGGTTGGCCGCAGGTGCGGTCAGGCGGCGGTCGCGGATGCCGGCCACATTGCTGATAACGGCTTCCAGCTGGGAAACCACCAAATCCTGCGCCGGGGCGAGATTGTCGAAATATTCGGCCACCGCCGCCGTAACCGCGCTTTGCGCCTGCGACAGGCTGATGCCGTCGAGCTTGACGGCGGCCGTAATCGGAACGGCGGTAATCTCAGGCTTCAAAACCAACACGTTTTTGGCGGTGACCGGCCGCATATCGTCGATATAGGCCTGCACGCGCGCCAATGTTGCGTCAGACGGCAGGCCGTTGTTTGAAATCACGGCGATGTCAACCGTACCGTAGCCGCGGCGCAGCGGGTACACCTGAGCGTCGGTTACACCGTCTATGCTCAAAGCCCAGCGGCGGTAGTCGTAGCGGTTGCCGCCTGCGGGCGGGCGGCGGATAAGCTCCAAAAGCCGTGCCAGCAGGGAAGCATCGTCTTCGCTGTCGGTGCCGCCTGTGGCCGACAGCGTGCATTTGCTTTCCACGCCGCTCGGCGCGGCCATAAATTGCGCGGCTTTATCGGCGGCATTGCCCGCCACGCCGCCTTCCTCGGCACGCACGGCCACTTCGGCCGTGCCGTTGCGGGCAATGCTGACGGCTTCGGTGGTGGTGTAAAACACATCACCGGCTTTGATTTGCAGGCCGCGCGCTACCTGGCTGCCGCTGCGGCCGCGGATGCGCGCCGTGCCGTCTGCCGGGCTGGCATTGCGCCGCGTCAGGCCGCGCAGGGCGGCATGGCGCTCCAGATATTCGGTGTCGGCCGTATCGGGAAAAATTTGCCGCGCCACCCAGGCTTGGTGTTCGTATTGGCCGACCGCCACGCTGGCTAAGCGGCTGGCGTGTACATAATGGTCGGAATCCGCCGAGACATCGGCCGACGGGTCGAGCGACAAGGTATCGCGCAGCACCGCTTGGCGGATTTCTTCAAAAGTCGGCACTTGAAACATGGTTTAAATCCTTTTTAAAACGCGTTTAAAACCCTTTTAAAGCGCGTTTAAATCACGGGTACTTTATGGCGGTAGTCGAAGCCGCCTTTAGCGGTATCGACCCGTATCAGCAGATACAGACGGCCGTTTGCGGGCTGTACGGCACGCACGCTAATCTGTTCGGCGCGACCGTCGTCGATAATCGGCTGCAAGGCTTCTTCTGCGTATTGCTGCGCCAGCTGTGCCACATGTGCGAGGTCTTTCTCGCGTTGCAGCGTATGCAGCAGAGAGCCGATGGCGGGGTCTGCCCACCAGCTGCCCAGCGGCGTCTGCAGGCGGATATAGACCGCGTTTTTCAGATTGTCGATGGTATCGCCGGTGTAATCGCCGCTGAGGGGATCGAGTTCTTTATCCATGTTGAGATTTTAAAAAAACGGCCAAGCGCCGCGGAGCGCGGGGGCTTCGGCCCCATCAGGCATAAAAAACGCCCGGTTGCGGCCTGATTGCTCAAACCGTAACCGGGCGGCTCTGCCCGAAATCACACCACTTCGCCCGTTTGTGCGCCTTGCGTTTCGATGTGCTTGTGGCGGCTGCCGACATCTTTGCCGTTGTTGGTTAACGCGCCGGTGGTGTTCAAATTGCCGACCATTTCCACATTGCCGGTAAATTTGGCACCGCCGCCGCCCTGTACCGCCATGCCGCCATTGCCGTTGATTTGCCCGGTGGCTGTGACCTGCTGTGTTGCCGTCAGCATGGGTGTATCAAAGGTCGCGCCGCTGCCGGCGTTGACTTCGTAGTGCTTGCAGTTCACTTTAAACACTTCGCAGGTCGCTTCGATAATTTTGCCGTTTTTCAAAACGATTTGCGCGCCGTCGCTGTTGTAAACCGCCGTTTCACCCGGGCTGAGGTTTTTGATGCGGAAGCTGCCGTGCTGGGTCGCCACCACCACACCGTGCGACGTGTTACCGCCTAAGGGAATAACGACCGCCTCCGTGCCCTCGGGCGGGTTGCTGGTGAAGCCGTATTCCTGCAGGTGTTCCAAGTCTTGCAGCGTTTCATCGGCCAGCCCCGAAAGCTGCACGCGCTGTACCGGCTCGGACGAGACCACCAGCGTGATTTTGCCGCGAAATGCCGCGCGTACCGTATCGCCGATGGCGCGTGCCGCACCGGCTGCTTTTTTTGCCATTTTCGCAATGCTCATTCAAATACCGCCAATCCTTTCTGCGTCGTTTTTTTCCGCACGGCCGTTTTGCCGCCGCGCCCTGCGACGGGTTTCCGTTTGTCGGTTACGCCTTTTTTACGCCCTTTGCGTTTGCGCGCTTTCTCTGCCTTGGCCTTATAAGCGTCGGGCGTCCACACGCCGTCTTCTTTCAGGCGCAGCTCTGTCACTGTGCCGCCGCTGCGTGTCAGACCGAAACGGCGGCCCATCAAAAAGAAAATACCGTCTATACCTTCCTCTTCGTCGATAACGTGCACACGCTGGCCGGGCTGCCACAATACGCCCGATTCCGTTGCATGGCCGCCGACCGTGGCCGTCAGCGTAAAACCTTCCAAACGCCAGTCGGCCAGCTGCTTTTTGGCCTGCTTCTGCAGCGCGGCAAGGTTTTCCGCATCGGCAATCACAACGGTTTTGGGGCGGTGCAGCGTCATGGTCGGGTCGTGGTAAACCCATTTCAAATCATGCTTGCTGCCGTCACCGCGCTTGGCATGGCTTTGGCCGAGAAACGTGACTTCCGAATAGCGGTTTTCAATGCCGCGCTCAATCTGTATTTCCTGCACGTTCCGCCGCGTATCTGCGCGGCTCCAGCAAAGCGTGGCCACAGGCTCGCTGCTGTAATCCGCGCCGCCGACGGCCAGCACGCCATCGGGCGTAAACCACGGGTGCAACCCCGCCGAATTGGCGATTTTGGTTAACGCCTGCCATACCGTCTCGCCCGGCTCGATGTCGATTTTATCCAGCGGCTCGTCCTGCTCCGCCCGCAGTTCGACTTTGACAATATGCGGCCACGGCTCAACCAGTTTTTTAGCCGCTTCCAGCACACTCATACCTTGTACGTTCAACTGCGGGGCGGAGCAGTCCACCAACAGCCCGGCCAAATCGCGGCCCACAAGGCGCAGGTCGCGGCGGCCTTTGCTTTTATCGTCCGACTGGTTATCGATGATGCCGGTCAGCACCACTTGGCCGTCTACCAACACTTCGCACGTCTCGCCCGATAAATCGGGAATGCCGCCCGCTGCATCATGCAATCCGACCGACAGCTCGAAGCCGTCGGCAGGAATCAGAAAATCGCTGTCAATGCTGTAGCTCTGCCAGTCACGGTGTTCTTGGCCGCCGATGCGGATGGCGGTCTGATGGGTATAAGGGTTATTTCGCATAGCAGTTCATCAAAGTGCCACGGCGGATAAAGGCCGGATGGCGGATATGGGGATTGAGGCGGATAAGCTCGTCGGCGCGCGTGATGTCGGCGTAAAACGCAAAAGAAGCCTGATGTACCGTGCCGTCCAGCGGTGCAGGACGCACGATAAGCGGCGGCTTCTGATTGATGGCCGCCCGGATAAAGAGATTCAGACGGCCTGCGGTATCGCGCAATGCTTCGGTGGTGTGGTGCGTACTTTGCGCCAACAGCGCTGTTTCCGCGGCTTCCGGTGCCCGCTCGGCCGCTGTGGCACGCATGGCGCGCAATCGGTCGATATGCGCCTGAATGCGCCGCCGCAGCGTACGGTCAACCTGCATCAGGTCGGGCGCGCCCATGGTGTCGCCGTGCGCCTCCAAAAGCTCGGTGGAAATAGTCAGCAAGGCCGCCAGCGCAGCAGATTCCAGCAGCAGCGCCACCGGCTCGATATGGCGGGGCAGCAGCTTTTTCAAAGTCTGCGCTGCACGGTCCTGCGCCAGCACATCCAGCGGCAGCGCACACACCTCGTCGGCTTTCAGGCATACCGCATCAATACGGCGACGCACGCTTTGGCCGCCGCTGCTTTCCGATACGCCCGCATCAGCAGCCCGGCGCAACCCGGCTTCAACCATCTCAAACACCAGCGCCGCCGCCGTCTGCGGCTGCGCTTCGTACCCGTCTGCCGTCTGAGCCTGTTGCGCCTGCACCTGTGCCGTCTGAAAAACCGCCGCCTGCAAGCCCGAAACAGGCCATGCCGCTTCGGAGAAACCGAACAGCTGCCGCACGGCGGCAAAGCTGCCTGCCAATGCGGCATGAATGCCCCAGACAGAGCCGAACAGCGCCGACACTTCCGACTTGACCGCCAAGACCGAGTCGATAAAGCCCTCTCCGAACGAGCGGTAGGCATCGATTTTGCCGATCAGGCGCTCCAGCGACATCAGGAAGCTGTTTTCAAACACCAGCAGGGGCTGCGCCTCGGAAGCCTCGCGAAACGTCATATCAATGGCGGCATAGTCCACATTGTCCGCTTCGTGGCGGTAGCTCCACGCTGCGGGCATCATGTTCTGCATCCGCCCCCACACCGGATGCACCAGCACCCCGGGGCCGCTTTCTTCCAAAGCACTCAGCAGCTTCAACAGGCGGCTGCTGTATTGTTTGCCCCAAAATACCGCGCTGATTTGCACCTCGCGGCCGTTGTTGCCCATGTCTTCAAGGTCCGTGCCCGATACAAAAGGCCGTGCATGTTCGGCCAAAGCCTTGCCGTTGCGCTCTTCGATGCGCTCGATGTCGAACGGAACACCCTTAAAAGAAGCCTCCTGCAATACCGTATGCCAAGCACTCATTGTCCCGCTCCCCGGCCGAACATCGCGTATTGATGGCGTGAAACTTCATTGGCAATCACGCGGCCGTCGATGTTGACGCTCATATTGTTATTAATGGTGGTTTGTGCCGAAGCCATGGCGGCAGCAACCTGGTCCACCCGAGCCGCTACCGCTTCCGAGCCTGCTTGCACCGCTGCCGTATAGTCCGCCGTTTGCCCAGCAATGGAAGCCGTATAAGCCGCTGTCTGCGCCTGCACCGCAGGCACAACCTGCTCCTTAGGCTCGGCAGGCGGCGTCACCGGCAGAGGCGCAGGAATACCCGCCGCAGGTGCAAGCGGCGCGGGGGCAGCTGCCGCAGCGGGCGTATCGCGGATGGAATCGGCGATCGCCGCATGAATCAGGCCTGCGCCGCCGCCGATGGCAGCACCGATGGCCGTGCCGATGCCCGGGATAATCGAACCGACGGCCATGCCCAATGCCGCACCGCCTAAAGCAGATTCCGCATAGCCTGCCGCGCGGCTTTCCCAACCGCCTTCGGTAAAGGCCTTATCCGAATTGCGGCGGATGCGGTCGTGAGAATCGTATAAAGCCCAGGCTCCGCCCACGCCGGCGGCAGCCAAGCCGCCTGCTTTCAGCAGCCCGGCCGCACCCGCACCGCCTTTAAAAATCCCGCCGATACCGCCCGAGCCGCTGCCAAGTAGCGACATCGCACCTAAAGACAAACCGGCGGCAGTCGCAGCAGCGGCCAAGGTCTGAATCGCCAGCGTGGCATTAGGGTATTCGGCGGAGAGCTGCTTGAATGCGGTTTCAGCCTCGATGGCAGCCGATACGTCCTGTTTGAGCAATGCGACGTTTTCCGCTTTTTCCTGCTTGAATGCTTCGCCTTGCTGCAATACGGCATTTTTCTTATCCACCAAGCTATCCGTCGCCTGCAGACCGAGCAGCCCTTGCATATAGCCTTGCACCTGCTCCATATCGGCCGCCGCTAGCAAGCCGCCTTTGGCCTGAATATCAGGCAGTAGTGAAGATAAGACAAAGCCTTTCATGATGTTCATCTGGCTTTCAGCCGTTTTATCACCGGCTTCAGCACGTTTCTTATAGGCTTGGTATTCCGTATCTTTCTCCAACAGGGTATTGGCCAAGCGTGCCAATACCTGCACGGCGCTTTCCCCGTTTTCCTTACCCTTCAATACCGAGCCTTTCCAGTCTATGCCTTGACCGGGTTTATCCGGGTGCGTCATCTTAGTCAGCCGTTTGGTGGTATCGGCTGATAAGGTTTTCTCCAATAGGTTGCGGACATTGTTGGCCGCTTCACTGTTACTGCCTGCCTTATTGGCTGCCGACTGTAAAGTAGAGAGCAAAAAGCCGAAGCCCTGCAGCCCGTCCATACCGGCAGCTTTGGCAGCAGGCAACAATGCAGGCAGCTCGCGCACCATGTCGGCGATTTCAAAGTTACCCTGCATACCTGATTTCATTGCATATTCAAAGGCTTTGCCTAAATCTTGTCCTTTGAAGCCGAAGTCGGACAAAACCTTCATCAGTTTGGCCGTATCGGCGGCGTTGTAGTTGCCGATACCTTCTGATGATGCAATCATGGCGCGGTGTGAGGTATGGGCCGCCCCTTTGACTTCATCGAAGCTCATGCCGTTGGCCATCATGCTGTTGACAAGTTGCAGGGCGGCATCGGCGGTACCGCCGTTTTGCTCAACCAAATCCAAAGTCAATGCCCTGATTTCCGCCTTACCCTGATTGGCAATCCAATCTACGGACTTTGTGTTGTCTTCGCCGTATGCCTGCCAAGCGACTTGAGTAATGTTGGCATCAAGCTGCTTTTGGCTTTCCATCGCGGGTTTCAATACCCCGATGGCGGCCATACTGCCGGCCAGCACCGATCCGCCGACAGCAAGGCCTTTGCCGAAGCGGGATTGCAGCCCGATACCGTTATTCAGCTCCTGATTCAGCTCGCGGATGCGGTTGCGTGTTGCCACGGCTGCCCGTGCCAAATCATTACCGGCCACTTTGCCGCTTCGCGCAAGTGCCTCATATTGG
Source organism: Bergeriella denitrificans NBRC 102155 (assembly GCF_001592185.1). Lineage (GTDB taxonomy): Bacteria > Pseudomonadota > Gammaproteobacteria > Burkholderiales > Neisseriaceae > Neisseria > Neisseria denitrificans. The sequence continues at coordinate 24,999 of NZ_BCWL01000004.1, read as the reverse complement.
CGCTTGGCTTCCTGTATTTCCGACTTAATCTGCTTGGCACTGCGTAATACGCCTTGATTTTTCCCCAATTCGCTCAGTTTTTTGCCAAAAGTCTGCAAATGTGCTTCCGTACTGGCAATTAAGCGACGTGCACCTTCATCTTTACCGGCAATAACCAACGATATTTTCATGTCTGCCGCAGCCATAAAAAAAGCCCTTAAACTTAAATTAACTCAAGGTCAATTATCGTTTAAAGGCAGCGGCGCGGCGGACTTGGCAGGCTTCAACCCCGCCAAGCGAAAAGCCGTCTGAAAACCTTGATTTATCGGGTTTTCAGACGGCTTTTTTTATAGGATTTTTTCGTAAAAAGACTTGCCAAAAATCGTAATTACAAGTATAATTCATCTTGTCGGTGCAGCAAGGCCGATACGGGAAAAGCCCCACCGAAGCGGGGCTCAACTTAGGAGAAAGAAAATGAAGCCTCACCTTCAAATTCTTATCTTGGTTGTCCTGCTGTTGGTAAGCGCTAACGCTTACTAAGGACTAACCAGCTAGGCGGCCAGCACGCCGCCTAGTCCTAATCTTACAAAAAGCCGTCTGAAAAATCAAGGAGTTTCCATGGCTGATAAAGAAAAGCAGATTGAATGGCAAAAAAAATACGAAAAAGAAAAACGCGCCATGCGTAGTGTTTCTTTTAACCGTACCACCGAGCAGGATTTGCTGGCATTTGTCGATAAAGTGAATTTCTCCCAATGGGTCAAAGCGAAAATCCGCGAAGAGCTGGAAAAACAGTAAGCGCGTTAAGGCCGTCTGAATATTCAGACGGCTTTTTTCATTCCGGCGGTTTTTGCCGTTTCGACACAATCACGCCGCCATCGCCTGCCTGTTTGATGCCCATGCTTTGCAGAATGTCGTCTGCCCAGGCTGCTGCTTCGGCGTGGGTCATGGCATCGGCTTCGGCGGCACTCAGCCCGGCTTTGGCCAGCAAGATGATTATGCGGCGGCGGGTGCGGGCGGTGTGCCGGTAGTCGTAGGGTTCGGCTCTGCCGCTTCGGCGGGCTGCTGCGGATTGTCCGAAGCGGCGGCGGATTTTGCCCGCAGTGTTTCCGATTCGTCCAAAATAATGCGGTAGTCTTCGCCGACCAGATTGTCCATCAGCCAAGCGATGCTCATTACGGATGGCGGCAGGCCGTCCACCGACAGCTGCTGCGTCCAATAGGCCAAGGTCATGGCGACACCGCTTTCGGTTTTGCCCGGCTTGTGCGCTTCGGCAAAATCTTCATAGGCTTCGAGCGCGCGCAGCTCGGCACCTATGGTTAAGGGGCGCAGGGTGGCGGATTTCAGACGGCCGCCGTCATGCGGCAACCCCCAAAGCAGGGAAAATGCTTGCTTCATGGCTACTCCTCGATTTTGTGCAGCGCCTGCATCTCGATGTCGATACGGGCTTCGTTATCCGCTTCGTATTGCTCGCTGGTTTCCAGCGTGAAGCAGTCGAGATAAGACGTGCGCTTGTCTTCTTTGTTGATGGGGAAGATGGTGATTTTGGCTTTGGTGATATTCGCCCAGTCGATTTGCGTGCCGTCGATGGGCAGCGCGGCGGTTACGGAGAGTTTATGCTCCGTAATACCGTCGGCGTAGCCGAGTACGCGGCCTTTACGGTTCATGGTTTTAACGGGCTTGCGGCCGGTTGTCGTTTGCGGCTTGAGGCTCACGATTTCGACTTCGCGGCCGTCCACTTCCATTACGATTGCGCCGGCATAGGTTGCATCGCTCATACGGTTTCCTTTTCGGTTTTTCAAACGGCTTTAAAGGGGCTTTAAAAGGATTTTAAAAAGGCTTTAAAGCCGTTTGGGGGTTTATAAAATCAAATCGATGCGTCCGGCGAAAACGTGCAGGCCGTTCACAACATCGGCAGGAATCGCGGCATTCAGGCGGCCGGTATCATTGACGGCGCGCACCATCAACAGTTTGTGTTTATGCTCCGCGACATTTTCAATAATCTCGGCATCTTCCAGCTTGGTCAGCACATCCAATACTTCGGATTTCACTTTAGGCACCATGCGGTCAAACAGCTTGTTGCGTGCGAAGCGCAGGGCAATGCGCTCTTTGATTGCGCGGCGTACATAATCCAAAGTGCGGATGGTGGTAATGTCGAGCAGGCTCGGGTCTTCCACGCCAGCCGCCGAGCGCGTGTATGTGGACACGGCGCGCATGATTTGCACCCGGTTGTTGACCACCGTCAGCGGAGTCAGGCCGTTGTAGAGTGCGTTATGGCAGGCCACATAGAGCGGCCAGTCGCCATCGGGCGTGATATTCAGGCCTTTCACTTCCAAAGTATTCAGCGGCCGCGCCGGGTCTTCTTCAAACGCGAGCACCGCCGCATAGCCTGCCGCAATCAGCGCATTGGCTTCCTGTGCGCCTTTGTACCAAGCGCAGGTCAGGCGGCCGCTGTTGAGCTTGGCGGCAAAGGCCGTGCCCGTGGCCAAGGTGCCGCGCCAGCCGAACACGCCGATACAGCCGCGCTGCTCAATCGAGTTGGACACATCTTCAATATGCTTGCCCAATGCGCGCGCAGAGGTGTCATCGGTAAAAGGCGATACGACAATGTGGTAGTGCTTGCCCGCAACCACGGCCAAAGCCGCAGTCAGGTCGGGGCTGCCTGCGCCGGAAGCCATCGCAGCGGTCGTGATGCTCAAGCCGGGCGCGCTGCCGGAGGCGGAAAGGCTGATTTCATTGCCAATCGCGCCTTTGTTTTTGGCGGTCAGCGTCAGGGTAGCCTGCGCCGCTGCCGCTGTAACCGGGCAGGAATCGGCTGCGGTAATCACGTTTTTCAGCTTACCGGCCAACGCGGCGGCCGTATCGCCTGCCGCAACGGAAACCGCATAAGCCGTGCCGCCGATAACAATTTCCAACTGCCCGCTGCCGGAAGCCGTGCCCGACAGCACCACCTTACCGGAAGCGGCCACGGCCGAAGCCGGATCGGGCAGGCCGATAACGGTCAAATCCAGATAGGCGTTGTTGTAAAAAGCCTGGCGTACCATCAGCTGCGCCCATGAGCCGCGGCCGAACAAATCGCCTGCCTGCACATCGCTGAAAAGCTGCACCGGCGTCAGGGGCGGCTGCGTACCGCTTGCGAGCATGGGCGCGAGCAGCAGCACTTTCTGCGGGTTTTGCGGCAAACCCTGTACAGCTGTGCGCGTATTGAATTCGAGATATTGGCCGGGTACGCGGATGCCGCCCGGAATGGTGTCAAACTGGATGTGTTCCATTATTCGCTGCCTTTCTGTGTTTTGGCGGGTTTGCTGCTGCCTGTGTCGGGTTCTGCGGCGTCTTCGGCCGCCACCAAATCGCCGTCGGCCAGCAGGCAGCGGTAGTAGAGACTGTCGCCGTCCACTTCCACCGCGTCTGCGCCGATATAGGCATAGGGGTCATGCTCCATCGGCACATTCAGGCCTTCTGCCGCGCGTACTTTAATTTTCGTCATGTTTTATCTCCAAGTTCACGGGAATTTCCGCGCCCGAAGCCGGGTCGAAAATTATGCCGTCGAAGTGTTCAAACCACGGCCACGGCTCTGAAAGCTCGCCGCGGTATTTTGTAAACAGATAATCGGGGCTGCACGGGTCATCGGTTTTTTCCGGGAAGCGGCCGTCTTCCAAAGCGCAGCTGTTGAAGCGCAGGGTATATTCCACCGCAAACACCGACACCGCAGCGTTGGCCACCAGCGCATGGTTGGCAATCGGGCGCACCGCTTTCGGGGTCAGCCCGCGCGAATCGCCCAAGCCCAAACGCTGCCCGTCGAGCAGGCGGCGTACCGCCCAAACCAAGTCGTTGCTGCCCACTTCCCGAATGTCGATGCCGCCGTGCCGCTGCGCCGTTTCGTTGCGTATAGAGCGCGTGGCGGCCATCACCACAAATTCGGCCGAATCCTGATAACGGCTGCGGGCGGTAGCGACGGCTTCGATGCGGCTGCCGCCATACGTGACCCATACCGCAGGCAGGGTCATGATTTGGGCGGCCAAATCCTCGGCTTCGCCGTTGTAGCTTTTGACCGTACGCACCATATTGCCCAAGCCGCGCCGCAACCTGTCGACAATGGCCTGCTCAATGCGTGTGATGACCATGCCGCGTCCTTCCGAAAATACGGTTGTTACCGCTCACGAATTGCACGCCGTCGGCATCGGATTCAACGGGGCTGCCGTCATCGTCCAAACCCAGCTGAACCTCGCCTTTGGCCAAAGCCTTCAGCAAATCGAGCACATCGATTTTGTAGCGGTTGCGGATTTCTTCGGTAATCAGCACGCCCGATGCCGAAGTCAGGCGGTAGCGGGCGATGTCGCAGCAGAGCCGCACCAACACCGGCGGCACTTTTTCAAACGGCAGGCGGAAACGCCCCAGATAGGCATCGATTTCCGCCGTTGCGTCTTCCAAGGCCACGGCCGCCACTTCCGCATTAATCCGGCCGTCGCGGTCGCGGTCGGTCAGTTGGATAAGCTCCAAGTCCCCGAAACGCGCCACCATATCGTCCACGGTCGCGTAAGCCATCTACTTCGCCTTTTTCGTTTGCAGCTGCGGCTCGGCCAAAATGCGGCTCCAGGCATCGTCGCCGACATCGGCGCGCTCGATTTCGCGCCAGCTGCCGTCAAACTGCAGGCCGCAGCGCCAAAATGTCTTACCCGAAGCTGTACGCACCTGCATGGTTTCGTCGTCTGCCTCCGCCGGGTCGGCGGCTTTATCCGCAGCAGCCAGAGCGGCGGCCAAATCCTGCTTTTCATCTTCGGCCTGTGCTAACAGCTCGAGCAGGCGCCGGTTTTCCGCCAAGGCTTCGTCCAGCTTCTGCTGTAAAGCAGCGGCGAGGGCGGTATCTTCCGGATTGACTTCGGCGGTTGCGCCGGCTTTTACGGTTTGTTTTGCCATCATCATGTCCTTTTGCTTTGGATATTCAAACGGCTTTAAAGCCTGTTTAAAGCCCGTTTAAAGCCGTCTGAAATACCGGTTAATCAGATATGCACACACACGTGCAGTTTCAGACGGCCTTTAAACGTATTGGTGGTGCCGTTGATTTTGTCGGCTTCCAGCAATTCGCGGGCGGTGTCTTCCAATGCGGGCGGTACGACCAGCAGGCTCGGCTTCACGCCCAGCACATAGCCGCCGTCGGCTTTCAGGGTCAGCATTTTTTCGATGATTTTGGCGAGATTGGCGCGGGTCAATGCGGTTTTCTCCGCCAAATGCGCCAGCTGCCACAGGCCGAAGCCGGCATTGCAGCGGCGGCGCGAGCCATAGAGATACACGTCTTCCATAAAGACCTTGTCGGATTTCGACGGGTCGAATTTGGTTTCAAACTCAGGCGCGGTGCGCTCTTGGAACACCAGCGGCTTCAACGTTTTGGTGTCATCGATAACATACCAGGACGGCACATCGGTATCGCTGCCGGTGGTGATGTTGGCGGTCGGCGTGTTATCGCCGCTGCCGTCGTTTTTGCTGTTGACCGGATGGTCGGTATCGAAAAAGTTTTGGCCGTCATAGCAGAGCGTTTCCTTGCCTTTGGCCAGCAGTCCCCATACCAAATCATCGGGCAGCGCGGCGGCGGATTCACCCATTGCCGCCATCATCGGGCGGTACATGCCCACTTGGTCGTCTTCGATGTCGGTACGCTCTACCGATACCGTGGCCTCGAATTTTTTGTTTTCCAAAGCCATCGCCTGTTTGGCCATCTTGCCGATTTGGCGCTCGCCGACCCATTCGCGCATTTTCGGGAACTTGCCCAGCCATGCGTAGGTATTGACGGCGGTGGTGGAAGGAACGGTCATCGCCACGGTGGAATAAGTTGGCTTGACTGATTCCAGACCGTTTTGAAATTCTTTGCGGAAGGCCGCCGTGATGGCGGTCAGAATGGCGGATTTATCCATTTATTGGTCCTTTTCTTCTTTAATTTTCATAAATTCGGCATGGCTCATGCCCAGCATTTTTGCCGCGGCGGCTTCTTCGGCCGTCAGCGCCGCCGTGCGCTCTTCGGGCTTCGCGCCATCGGTTTGCGTGCCGGTCAGTGCGGCCACCGGCTGCGCCGATTCGATAAAGCCGCTTAAAAAGGCCAGGCCGCCCGGCTGTTTCAACACACCTTCTGCCCAAGCCTTTTGCGCGGGCAGCAGCTTGCCTGCCGCGAGTGCCGCAGTAATCAGCTTCTCGCCTTTGTCTGATTCGCGCTCGGCAGTCAATGCCGCCACTTGGTTCTGCAAGGCCTGCACCACTTCAATCGGCGCGTATTTCGTCAAATCGGGCGCGGTTTGTACGCTCAAAGCGGCGAGAGCCTGCTCTTTGTCGGCCAAGTCTTTAAAAACATCGGCCGACAAGACTGCGCCTTCGGGTTTGGCGGCCAACAGCGCGCTCAAAGCGGCCGTCAGCTCTTGCTCGGTAGCCGTGGCCGGCAGGCCGAACAGCTGTTGCAATAATTGATTCATCGGTTTTGGCTCCGTAGGGTTGGGGTTGTGGCCGAATCCGGCCGAAGCGGCGGCCAGCACTTCATCCATGCCGTCCAGCGCGGGGTAATTGGTTAAGGCCGCATGAAAAATCTTGCGGACAAAACCCTTGGTGTCGTAGCTGAATACCGCCGACACATAGCGGTATTCCTTAGCCGCAATCGCTGCGGCGGCTTTCTCGGTCCACTCCACATCGGCAAACAGCCCCTTGGGCGTGAACTCCAGCCAGCGCATCCAGCCGGCAGCAGGGGCGGGTTGGCCGTTACGCTCTTTGTGAAGCGTTTGGTGTTCGTAGTCGACCACCAGCTGATTGCGCGCGGCATTGGCCAAGTCCGCCACATCGCGGCCGTTTTCTTCGGTCAGGTACCAAGCCGGCGCATCCGTCGGGCGGCCGTCCACTGCGCGGAATTCCCCGTAGGGCAGCAGCTGGATGCGGCCGTCTTTGGCCTGCACCTCGAAGCTGCAGGCGGCCAGGGCAAGCTGTTTTTTTGATTTCGGCATAATCGTCCTTTCAGCCTGTATTTTCTCCGTCTGAGCGGCGGCGGGAGAGCGGACGCCTTTCAACCCGATGCCGCTTTACTGCAAACCGCCGCCGAACGACACGGCAAGACCTGTTTAAAGACCCTTTAAAGCCGCAAAATGGCGGCGTTTATCCGCTCAGGCAGGGGTAAGGCAGGGGTCAATAAAAAAACGCGCTAAAAAGCGCGTTTTGGGGCGGTTGTCTGTTTACCTGATTAAAGAGCGGAAATAGTCCTGTACCTCATCGGCCAGCTTCTGCTTGCCGCTGTTGTCGAGTACGAGAAATTTGCGCTGCGGAATATGCACCTTGCGGCCGCGTCCGGCCATGCCGCCGAAGTTGTGGATGGCGGCATAGACGATATTGGTGCCGACCAATGCCGTATCGTTGTCGTACATCGTGGACAAGCTGTTACGCAGCGCGCCCGTATCGGTGAGCGGCTTGCCGTTGCGGTATTTCAGCCCCAACCATTTCGGACGGCCGCCGTAGCGGAAATTCTTTCTGACCTCCATGTGCATGGTTTCGGCCAGGCGGCGCATCAGGATATAGCGGTTTTCCACACCCTGCTGCAGACGTTCGATTTGGTTTTGTACGACGAAAATATTGTCTATTTTGACTTCAATCATGATAAAATTCCATCAAGCCGTTAGAAAAGCGATGATAATCTCCCTATCGCGGCCGTCTTGCAATCTGTATAGATTGGGCATTACATTGTCGTTACAGGATTGAGTGTGTGTCAGTGCGGGGAGCCTGACCTAACGGCTATTTTCTTTTCAATACCGGCTGCTTTTTCAGCCAACGTTCAATTTCCTTTTCTTCCGTCCGCCGGAACGAGTCTAAAAAAATCTCATCTTGGCTTTCTAAATATTTCAGCACTGCCAAATAGTCATCTCCATTTTGCCGACTAACCAGTAAAAAACTGTTTTTGCCGTGTTTGCCGTCGGTAAAAACATAATCGGGAGTGTTGATGATTTCAGGCAGCAGCGCATACTGAACCACTCCGAAATTCTGCCCCTCGCGACTATCAACCTGCTTAACCAGCGTGTCGTCTGAAAGCCAGACCGTTGCACGTTTTATTCCAGTTAGGTTTTGCGTCTCCAAAGATAATACACCTGCTGCAAACTTCAACTGCCTTTGCAGTGTATTGCGGATTTGGATTTTTTTACTGCTATCCGGTTTACCTTCAATTTTCAGGCGGCCTTTCACTTGGTAAAACTCTTCTTCGAGTTGTTTAAATACCGCCTGAAACTCCGCACCGCCCATTTCCGCCTTGGCAAATTCATGCGCCAGGGCGCGGTCGTATTTGTCTAGGTCGGGGCGGTAGTTCATGCGCCCGGCGTTGTAGGCAAAACCCCTGTCGGTGGTGTACAGGCTGCCGTCGGGGGCTTTATAGGCTATGGTCGGATAGCTGTCGCCCTTTTTGTTGTAAACCTTATTGGTTTCCACCAGATTGTGCGGACCCGATACGCTCAAAGCCAAGCCTTCCCGCGCCATATCCTGTTCGGAAAGCGCGATGACCGAGCAGCGGCAGTTGTAGCCGTTGGGCGGGTAAAAAGTAGTCCAAAAGGGATCGCTGTAGCGGTACACCAATCCGTCCATCGCCGCATGGGCGGGGCGGGTGCGCGCATCGCCTACCGCGTCGTACATCCAATACGGGCGGTTGTCGAGATTGGCCATATAGCTCTGATACTGCCCCGCGCTGTAGGCCGCCTGCATATTGGTACGGAAAATAGTCTCCAGACGGCGCGGTGCGCCGAACACTTCGCCCGTGCCCGGGTCGATGATGTCGTGGCCGTTATGGCCGTTGGGGTGCAGCCAGCCTTTGTTTTGCAGATGCTGCAAAATGTCTTTGCGCCAATCGTGAAACGACTGCCCCGTTTCGGCTGCACGAACCATGCTCTGCTTGATGTCGTTGAGCATATCCAAATCGGTCATACGGGCGATGGTGTACACCTTGGCAGTTTCCGAAGCGGTCAGATTGCGGTAGTTTTCGGTGGTAACCTGCTTCGCTTTCAACCATTCGACGGCTTTGGCCGGCGCCAGCCCCAGCGCGAAAGCGGACTTAGGCGCGGCCATGATGCTGCCCCAGCAGGTCGCTGATAAACAGCGCGTTTTCAAGGTGGCGCTGCAAATCCCGATTATTCATCTGCGGATAAAGCGCCGTCAGAGCCGCATCCGCTTCTTCGTAGCTGTCGCAGGCCGCCAATACCGCCACCGCCTGCTTGACCATAGGATGCAGCTGGGCGTTGAAATCGGGCACGGCCAGCGCGTCATCCAAGATGCTGTCCAGCAGCGCCTGCTCCTTGGCAACGGTTTTTTCAGACGGCCTTTGCGCCGACAAAGCCGCCATAGCCGCCTGCGTGACCGGATTATCCGCCCGACTGCGCCGCAACACCGCTTCGCCCTCGGCCGCTTCGGGAATCACGAGCTTGTCGCGCACCCAGCCCTCGGGAATCTGCACACCGACATCCACCAGCTTCGGCAGCGCTTCGGCGAAAATCGCGATGTCTTCGGCTTCGCGCGTATCAAATTCAAATTTAGGCGCGCGCAGATGACCGCCGAAATTGACTTCGACAAAGGGGCGGATGATGCCGTTGCTGATGCTTTGTGCAATTTGCTTCGCATCCGATACCAGCAAATCGCGGCGCACTTCGTTGTGGATTTTGCCTAGAGCGTTGGTACTGGATTTGCCGTCTGCGCCGCTGGTGAGCGTTTGCCCCAAAATCAGGCGGGCGGCAGCTTTTTCACACCAGTCGGCCATCTGTAAAAACGGGTTGGCGCCGGCATTGATGCCGGAAGCCGCATTGTGCAGCTCGACGGCCATGCCTTCGGGCATGATGCCTGCCGCGTTATGGCCGATTTCCGCAACCGCCCGCAGCAGTGCGGCCTTTTCCTCTTTGGTCGCGCCTGCGCCGTATTTGCCGATGCGTATCGGCATGCCGTACAGCTCTAAAAATTCGGCGAAATCATGTACTGCATAATGTTTAAACATATAGAGCCATGCCAGCGTGCGGAATAAGCCGTTGCGGGCGGCCTGAACGCTGCGCGACTTATGCACGTGCACCACCCAGCCCAGCGGCCACAAGGCTTCGCCCATCACATGCTCGGGCGTTTTCAGCAGCAGGGTATCGTTTTTATCCCAGCGAAACCACGATTGCGGACGGTGGGTAAAGGCTTGCGGATAATACCGGCCGTCTGAAAAAGCCCAGCCGATTTCCAAAGCGGCAAACCCGTGGCCGACCGCATCCATCAAATCCATTACCAAATCGTCAAGATTCGGCAAGTTTTCAACCAGCTCCGTCACCGTTTCCGTCAGTTTTTCTTCTGCGGGCGTAGCATGGCGCGGCGGCACGATGCGCCAGTCCAGCGTCAGCAGCGCGCGCTTGCGCGTGCCGATATTCGCGCCGATGTCGCTGTCGCGCTCTTCGATGTCGGCAAACAGCTCATGCTGCGCCGTGATGTCGCCGCTTTCCGCATCTTCAAACAGCGCCCGCATTTTCTGGGGCGTGATAAAGGCGGAAGGGTGTTCGGCAATGACCCGGCCGGTGGCGGTAATCTGCGCCGCTTCGGTTTGCAGCGACTGCTCCGGCTGCGGGTTTTTGACTGTGTTCTTTGCTTTGTTTTTTGCCATTTTCAAACCTTTTTAAAGCCGTTTTAAAGCGGCTTTAACGCCGCCATTTGCTGCGGAATTCCGTATCGTCGAAATCTTTGTCTGCCGTACTCCGCCATTCCAGCGGCGCGCAATTGGCTATCGCCCCCGCCCACACCATCTGCACCGCATCGGGGCCGTCATCATGGTCGGCTTTCGGGAAGTGGCGGAACTGGGCCACCAATGTCGATTGCGCGCTATGCAGCAGAATCAGGCCATTGGCCATATGCGGTTGCAGGCTCTCAATCCGCAAGAGCTTGTCCGATACCGGCTTCACCGCCCGTGCCGGTACGGGATAACCCCGTGCCGCGCTGCGCTTGACCAGCTCGTCTTTCAAAAACTCTTGAAACTGCACCGTTTCGATAAACCACAACTTGCATTTGTATTGCTTGTGCAGGCGGATAACGTCTTCGATAATCAAATCGGGCAGACGTTTCTTAATCTGCGCTTCCACGATATAGAGTTTGCCGCTGCTTCTTTGATACCCGCCGATAATGATGGCCGACGGGTCGCGGCTCGCACCCGCCTTACCCAAGCTCGGATCGAGCGCGCCGAAATACACTAAATCGCGCGGCAGCTCCGTCCAGTAGTGCAGCGCATTGGCAAATACCGCGTCTTCGCCGCTGACCGGGTCGTTTTGATATTCGCTGTCAAAAGCCGCATGGCCGTCGCGGGCGCGTATGGTCATCAATGCCAAAATATCCCGCGCCGCCCACGAAGTGACCGCGCCTTTGACCATCTCATCCCTATTGGCCTGATAAAACGCTTCGGCCATCGCCTTGCCCGCATCGCCGTGGTTGCGGAAAATACTTTCCCACTCGTCCCACAAGTCCATGCGGTCCGGCCACTGCAACACCGCCTGAAAGCGTGTGCCGCGCCAAAACGGGTTATTCAGCGTGCGGCTCAATACGCTGTCATAATGTAAAATAGTGCCGATATAGACGATGTCGAATTTCTGCCCCACCGCGCCTAGTGGCATAATGGTTTTTTTCAGCCAGGCGTCCAACTTGTCACGCTGCTCGGCGCTACGCACGTTTTCATCATTTTCAATATCGTCCAACACACACAGGTCGGGGCGGAAAGGGCCGTGGCGCATACCGCGCAATTTCTTGCCGCTGCCTGCCACTTGGATTTTGATGTCGTTGGCCGTCACCGCCGTGCCCGCCTGCCACACACGCCCCTGGCCGCAGGCTTCGGGAAAGTCGGTTCTCAAGCGCGGGTTAAATTCCAGTTCGGCTTTAATTGCTTCCAGCATCGGGTAAGACTGGTCGAGACTGTCCATCACAATCACGCAGTAATGCTTCTGCCCCGTCACAATGCAGTACAGCGTAAAGAGCTGCGTTACCAGCGTCGATTTCGCTTCACCGCGCGGCGCGGCCGTCGCTTCGGTTGCACCGTCTTTTTCCTGCAGGATTTCCGGCAGGCGTTTGAATAAAAACTCATGCAGTTGCGACTTGTGCGGGCTGCGTACGTAATGCGGGAAGTAGGTATTGACGAAATATTCGTAGCCGCCCACAGGGTCAAACACCTTTGCCCGCCGCGTAGCAATAGAGGCGGGGCTGCTGTCGAAGCCTTCCACTTCCGTTTCAATCACGCGGCGCAGATTGGCGGCGATGGCAGACAAGGTTGCTAAAAAGTCTTTTTTCTTCATTTTTCAGACGGCCTTATCCGAATTTTTGCTCTACTTGTGCGCCAAACGGCTCCAATACTTCGACAAACGCGCCCAAATGGGCAGGATGTTTTTCCTGTACGAATACCGCCAGCATCTCCAAGACCTCCAAAGCCGTCGCCAGCTTGGAAGTTTCAGGCATGACCCGCGCATTGGCCGCAACCGTTTTGGTAAACGCGTCCGCTAGGGCAGACAGCAGCTTGGCACGCTCTGAGGGCCGCAAATCTTCCGTTGTGGCGTCCTGCAGCATGGTCATGGTGCTGTTGTATTGCACTAAAAAGCCCGCCAGCATCGCCCTGCTCAAATCTTCGATGCCGCCGCCGGCCAGCGTATAGGCAGCGCGCAGCTTGTCCCAGTCGTCACCTTTTTCCAATGCCGCGCGTTTCCAGTTGCGCGCCGTGGCAAACGGGATTTGGCATATCATCGCCGCCGTTTCCAGCGTCTGCTTGCCGCTCACATACAGCCCGCGCAGTTTCTCGCGGGTTTCTTTCGGGTGTGCCATCGTCAACCTCCCAGCTTGGCGCGAATCAGCTCCCAGCCGGTCGATACAATCACGCCGCCCAAGCCGCCATACACTGCCGCGCTGCGCTTGCATTCTTTGCGGATTTCTTTCAATTCGTTTTCCACTTCTTCGGTTTTGGCGATTTGTAGCTCCAGCTTTGCTTCAATCCGCGCCAGCGCGGCGAGGATGGGGTCTTTATCCATCGGTTTCATGATTTGTCCGCCTTCCGGTCGAGCTTGTCGGCCATCTTGTCCATCTTATTTTCCAAACGCGCCAGGCCGTCCATAATCGTTTTTTGGTCGGCACGCGCCTCGGCTTTGGTGGCATAGTCCAGCTTGACGGCATAAAGCGACTTCTGCAGCTCGTTACGCTCGGCCTCCGCCTGATGCAGACGGCCGTCAATGCCGCGCACCCAATACCAGAGCACCGAAATCATCAGGCTGACCGCCGCCCCGAAAACATGTTCGATACTTAAAGCAGTCATTGCGGCAAATCTCCGAATACAATGCCGCAGCCGATGCCGTCTTCCGCCGTGCAGGAGACATACAGCTTGTCGCCCGCTTCATACTGCACATCGGCATAGCGGCGCAGCGTTTCGGCCACACTGTTTCGGCGCAGCCTGATTTCCACCGCTTCCGCATCCACGCAGAAGCAGACGCCGAAGCGGCCGTCCATACGCACCGAATACTGCATAACCGCTTTGTCCAATACGCGCGAAATCTTTTCTACAAACGCCTTTTGCTCCCGCGCCCGCGCCAAGCCCAGCTCGATGTCCGCCTGCTTGGCCGCCAACACCCGTTGCACCATCTCGCTATAATTCACGCTCCGCCTCGCTTTCCTGCCGCTTCACGCTGACCCATGAGCGGGCCACCGCATAGCCGCCGACCACGCCCAAATAAATCGCCCAGATTTCAGACGGCATCTCCGGCGCAGCCAAAAATTTATAAGTGGCCGCCGCGCAGGCCACATTCGCCCATAATTTGGAATGCGACACCTTGCCCGTGGCCGGGTTTTTCACAATATCGCTGACAGCCATCTATTTTTTCCCTTTCCGTTTTTTTGCCGCACGCTTCGCCGCTGCCACCCCCGATTTGCCGTGCCTCAGGCTCGGGTGTTGGCGTATTCGGCAAACCGGCGCGGGTGTGATTTTGATTTCAGACGGCAGCGCTGTACCTAAAGCCGCCAGAGTCAGCGCAATCAAAGTCTTTTTCATCACGCCGCCGCCTTCGCAATCGCACCCGCCACCGCGCGGCAGAGCTTCCAAGTATTTTCCTTGTACCAAGCCAAATCTTTATCGTTTGAGATAAAAAACGGCTCAAACACAATCCCGCCCGCCTGCGCGTAGGCCAAGCGGCGGTGCTGGCCGGCATTGTCGGGCTTGTAGCCTTTGTCGCCGCGCAGCTTCCAGCCGCTCGCTTCGGCAGCGGCGGTACAAATGGCCTGGCACACCGCCTTATGTCTCGACAAGGCCAAAGCCTCAATGCCCGTTGCCCTTTTATTGGCGGCCGCATTACAGTGGATTTCCACCGCCAACGCCGAGCCGCGCACCAACTTCACCGCGTCGCGCAGCGGCAGGTTTTGATTGCCGGTGCCGTCGGTTTTTACCGTCAGCCCGTAATCGCTACGCAAAATGTGTGCGATGATGTTACGCATTTCGCAGGCAATCTCTGCCTCACGATGGCTGCCGTTGACCGCGCCCGGATCGGTATTGCTGTGGCCTGCGGTAATCACAATCAAGCCCATTTAAAATCTCCTTAAAACGGTTTTAAAATCGGTTTATCAGGCTTTTATTGTATTTTTCGGCATCAAGCGCAGGCACGGCACGCCTTTCAACCCCTGCCGCGCCCATAAAAAAAGCCCCGCAAAAAGCGGGGCAGCCAACGCCGTATCATTAAAACAAAGCGATTTGATGCGATACCGGCTCGCATTTCGAGCGGATAATCGTATATCCGGTGCGGTCGGAAATCTGATAGCGCGGGCAGAGCGTACTCATTGCCAGCAGCTTGCTGACCCCCTGACGCTCGGTCAAATCCAAAAAATCCTGCATAAACTTTTCATTACGCAAAGCGCGCAAAGCCTCTTCGCAACGCGGCACATAAAGCTCTTCGCCGCCGTATATTTTTAAAAGCTCGTAAGTTTTCGCTTCGCCTATGGCCGAAAACAGAATATTCAGGCGCGGCGTATCGCGGCGGCCCTTGCCGAATTTAAAGCGTGCACCGCCGATGGCGCGTACCAAATCCATCGTCGCCTGAATGCCGATGACGGCCACAATATCCAGCACAGTTTCAGGCAGCAGATGCTCGACCCGCGCCATATCCGTATGCATCTGTCTCATATCATGCCTCCTTTCCCTTTTTACGGTTGGCCGCAATCTGCAAGGCTGCCACCAACTTGTGCATGTGCGCGCCGCAGAGCCATTCCACACGGTCAACGCCAAACATCCGCTTGGCCGTACCGTGGGCATAATTCCAGCTCCAGCCGTTATCCAAAATCAAAGCCTCGATTTTCCGCATCATCGGGTCAGCGGCAGAGCGCCGCTGCGGCCGCCTGCCGATGTCCGGTTTGGATTTGGCTGCAAAGCCCAGGTGCGCCATTTCCGCACACACCTTTTCCAGCTCGGCCACATCCATCTTCGCGCACGAATCCTTGCCCGTTACCCGGCGCAATACCGCACGGTACACGTCATCATCCATCGCCAGCTCTTTCTGCGCGATTTTCACTTTCGCAACCAGCGCACGGCGGCTTGCATGAGTATAGGGCACGGTATATATCCAAAAAATCAATATATAGTATTTTATATAATCAAAATAACCAAATCAATACAATATATTGTATTTTTTATTTTAAGAAGCATAAAAAAAGCCGTCTGAAAACGGCTTGGATGCGGTTTTCAGACGGCTTTTTTACGGGCTTATCGTTTGCCCTGCATCATCAGGCAGTATCGGGTTTCAGTCATTTCCGTCCCAACCGTCTGAGTATTTTTCAACCATTTTGCACTCCTTTCAAACTTAATTGGTCAATCGATTATACAGTCGTGCTTCCATCAGCTTTTCGGGCTGTTCTGTTATGAGGCGCGATTTTTTCCATGTATTCGATAAACTCTTGAAAGGCTTCCCGGTACACACCCTTATCATTCATGGCGCTTTGAGCCAAATCCGCCATTTTCCCCCATGCCTTTTGCCGGGCTGATTGGGTTTTATAGGTAGCGGCTTTTTCAAACAGTATATTCATTTGCTTGATGTAAGCGTGCGTTATCAGCACGCGCATATCATGTTCTTCAATCGGGCAATAGCCCAGCGCAACGCTTTTCGTCCGTATAAGCGCCATCCGGGAATGAACGGTTTTAATATTTTTACTCTCATACATGATTTCGGCCGATTCCCAAATAATTTGAGACAGCCTGTCATCTTGGCTCAGTCTTTGCCGTGCGGCCTGCCGGGTGTAATGATTGGTGTGGGCGGCTATAAGTTGGCGGCATGCTTCATTTTCCTGATAATAGCCCTGTAAGGTCGAACATCTCGCAATCCGCTGAGCCATCTCCTGCCGTTTCTTCTCCCGTATGGCCTCGGCCTTGGCTGCAAGCTCCTGCTGCCATTGCTGCCGCTCAATTTCTTTTTGCTTGGCCGCTTCTTGCTGTTTCTTGAGTTTTCTCTCATGCCAGATCATCCATCCAATCAAGATGGGCAAAAAGATAAGACTAAGAATAAGAAAAGTATCATTCATGATGTTTTCTTTGTTTATATCGGATATTGGATAGTGTAAAGATTAGATGGCTAAAAATCAAAGGCCGTCTGAAAATATTTCAGACGGCCTTTTACGCCAATTACTAATGCTCTAATCCTGCCAACCGCCCAGTAGCCCGACCAGTTCGCCCAGCATTTCCGACAGAGCAGCGGTCATGATGACCTGCTCGGCGTAGGTGCGGGTGGGTATATCGTCTGCGCCGTCTGCGGCCTGCTCCTGCAAGACATCCAGCCAGCGGATGCGCTTTAATGTCAATTCACCGGTCAATATAAAGGCGATGCGTTCCTGCCATACCAAACCCAGCTCTGCTACGAGCATGCCGTTTTTGACATGCCGCACCACATCATCGTCGGTCAGGTCTTTGCGGCTGATTTTGACTTTAGGCGCGACATCGCCGACACCAATCAGCGTGCAATCGCAGTCCAGCTCAAAGCCGCCGCCGCATTCGCCGCGCAGCAGCCACTCGGTCATCAGGTTGCCTGGCGCTTGCACGGTGCGCGGGTAGAGGGCATTCATGCCGCCGAGAGCCAAGCGCAGATGGCTCAGCAGGTTTTCGGCTTTGTGCGGGCTGGCGGTATCGACCCACAGCCAGCCTTGTGCCAACAGGCCGTAGGTGCGGCTGCTCTGAGTCAGGGCTTTGGGCAGCAGGTCGTCGATAATGGCTTCGCGCAACTCCTGTTTTTCACGGCGGCCGATATTTCGGCCTTCCTCTGCTTGGATTTTGGCCGTTTTTTCCGCCAAAATCTGATTGATGGCCGCGCCCGGCAGAATTTTCTCTTCGCGCTTGAGCGAAACCAGCAGGCTGCCGTCGGCTTCAAATACAGCACGGTCATAGTCAAACGGTACGGGAGTATCGAAGCCCTCTGAAAACCAAGACAAGCCGGGCGGCGGCGTAAACCGGCAGCTGCCGAGTGCTTCATCCAGTTGGCGCTCTTCGGGCATTTCAAGCAGGCGAAACGGCGTTAATTGTTTAAACCACATGATTTTTCCTTTCAAAAAAAGCGGGCATTGCCCGCCTTTCGGTTAATGCGGCAAACCGTGCCGCGCGGTTTTAGTGTTTGGCTTCATTCTTAGTGCAGACATTGCCGGTTAAAGCCATTTCTATTGCCCTTTTAATCATGACAACCATCCGCTGGGCATCTGTCAGGTCAGGGGCGTTTTCATCAAATGCAGCTCCGAAAGCCGATATTTTCACGCCGGTCTCGGTGTCTTCCACAATAATCGCGATTTTCTCCATTACTACACCTTCGCAATATCCAAATTCATCAACTGATAAGCCCCCGTCTCATCACGGCTGTAAACGCGCACAAACGGCTTGCTGGTATGCACCTGAAGGCTGTCTGAAAGAGCTTCCATCGCCTTTTGCCATTTCTCATCTTTGATGTCCAAACGGCGCAAGCCGAGTACGCGGGCAGTAGAAAGGTTGCCCTCTTTATCCACTTGGAAGGCGGCGTTAATAAGGGTTTTCAATTCGCTGCGACTGCCTTCCGTCCACTCATTGATACACTCGTCAATCAGGGCTTTGGCGGCCAGCAAGCCTTCATCAAAGACCAGCGTGTCCTGAATCGCCAGATTGACGCGGTATTGGCCGTCAAAACTGTGCAGCGTGATATTGCCTTTCTTACCGCCGAGCTTCACGTCGTAGCGGTCGGCGGAAAGCTGGGCGAAGGCAGCGATGTCGTCCATTGCCTGCTGTTTGAAATCAGCGATATTTGCCTGTACCGCCTGCGCCTTGCCGACGATTTCCATTACCAGCTCATCGCGCAACAGGTCGGTTTCTTTGATGTTGGCCAACGGGATTAAATTGCCCTTGGCGTCTTGTTTGTATTGGTTCATATCCATGCTGTTCATGATTTTCCTTTCTCTTTCTGCCTTTCGGCGTAAATTCTTTTGCACTCGTCCACCGTCCGGCTTTTGGGCGCGTGCATCCAATCTCGGTTAAGCGCAGGCGCGTTTTTCAGACGGCTTTTGATTTTCGCCACCATCTCGGCGGCATAAGGGGTTTGAACGTGTTTCTTTTCCAGCCTAGGAACCATCCTCACCGCTATCGGCGGCAGGTGTTTGCCCAAGTCCGCGGGGTTCGGCCATTCGACCGAAGTGGCTGCAATGGCCTCAAATGCCGCCCTGATACGCGGTATATCCCGTTTAGGCTGCCATTCCTGCTTCATCAGCAGCCCGTGCCACACTTGGGCCACGGCGGTCAAATCTTTGGCAGCGGGGCGGCCTTTCAGATTCAAAGCGGCCAAAAGCGTAAAACCCCGCGCGATTTCCTGTTTCAACCAGTCATCCGTCATCTATCCCTCCGTTTGCCCAAGCCATCAACCCGCCCACGCCGTCGCGCAGTTTGCTTTGCTCCGCCTCTTTTGCCCGGGGCGGCCGCTCCGCCTGTACAGTGGTGCAGGGCGGCTGCCAATACGTCAGCGTCTGTAATAACCAACCGTGCGATTTCAACGGCAATTCTTTGATACTCCCGCTGCGCGCCGCTTCGACTGTTTTCTCAAATGCCCAAATCCAAGCGTCTCGGGGCGCGGGGTAGGTCTTGCGGTTGCGCTCGATTTCGCCCGCCGCAATCAGCGGCTGCAATTCGTTTAAGAGCTTGGCTACCCGTTTAAAACTCAAAGCATTTTCAGACGGCCTGAATAAGCCCAAATAACGTATGGCCGCGCGGGTCAGGCCGTCTGAAATCCCCGATACCGCCGCCAAAGCCTCCCGTGCTTCTTCATGAGCGACCAAGACTTCCAAGCTGTGGCCGGCTCCGCAGTTGGGGCAACGGGTTATCATGTCTCGTCCTCCGAGTGACTTGCCAAAGCCGCTTTCAACTCCGGCGACAATTCCAAAGTGTCGGCTTCTTGGTCGATGATTTTGTTTTCCGGCGATAAGAGCGTCTCCAATACCGTCATCAGCCATTGGATATCGCAGTTGTCGTATGCTTCGATAAGCGCATCTAATACTTCGCCCCGGTCTTCATCTTCCAGCGTCTCGTAATCGCCGTCGTCACCTATCGGCTTGAGCGGATTCATGCCATACGACACCAAATTCAAATTTCTGATGAATGCCCATGCCGCTGCCAAATCTTTTTCATTGGGTTTGCTGATTTTCATTTTTCCTGCTCCTGTTCAATAACTGCCAATTCATCCAACAACGCCCGCAGCGTCTCGGCACGCAACACTTGTTTCTCTTTACCGCGCGTGACCGTCAGAAGGTAGCCGCAGCCGTCGGGCTTACCGAGCAGGAACTGCCCCAAATCCTCCAACGCATCCAGCCGCAGCGTATCGGGCTGGGTATCGTCCACCGGATGGCTTAACGCCTGCGCCGCTTCGCCCAGCAGGCTCTGCACCGCCTGCCCCAAAGCAGGGTTGCTGCCCGCAGCCTGCAATCGTTTAACTAATGTCATTTCTTTTGCTCCTTTTTTGCTGATGCTGCCACTTTTTCTCGGCATACCATGCTGCCGCGCGGCGGCGGTGTTGCCCGTCATGGCTCTGCCTGCGCCTATTCATTTACCACGCCCCCGAGCCGTTCCGCTTCCGTCATCTTGCCGTACACCTCCGTCCAGGCAGCGTGCGCCTCGTCATACTCCGAAGCCGCCGCCGCTTCCGCAGGCTGCCCCGCACAGCTGGCGATAAGCAAGGCCGCACCCAAAGCGGTAAATGCACCTAAACCAAACATCCGAATCGCACCTTTCATTTTTCATTTCCTTTAAAATCAAATGCTTGCAAAATATTCAGGGTAAAAAATATATAGCCGCATCAAGGGCTTATACTGTTCAGACTAATGAATCAGCATTTCCTCAAACTGTTTGACCATCTCCACATTCGGCCGTTCGCCTGCAATGCGCGCCAAGCGGTACACCCCGC
The DNA here is from genome assembly GCF_001592185.1 of Bergeriella denitrificans NBRC 102155. Lineage (GTDB taxonomy): Bacteria > Pseudomonadota > Gammaproteobacteria > Burkholderiales > Neisseriaceae > Neisseria > Neisseria denitrificans. The sequence continues at coordinate 4,612 of NZ_BCWL01000004.1, read as the reverse complement.
GCAGCATCTTGACCAACCGCCGCGTATTACCTGCCGCAGCTTTCACCAAACCCTTAACCGTTTCATCATCCGCCCCCGGCAGATTGCGGCCTGCGATTTCGACCAACTCGTCTTCTTGCAGCTCGTCGCCCAAATCCAGCTTGAAACCCGCGCGGCTGAAAAGCTGTTTAAACTCGCCCCGCCTGCCGCGCAGATTCAGCAGCAGCCGCGGCATACCGACCAGAGCCAAGCCCACACCCGCCATATCGTGAATCCGCCGCAGGCATTCCAGCGCCCGATAGGGCAGGCACTCGGCCTCGTCCACCGCAATCAGGCGGCCCGAACCGACAAGTTTGGCCGTAACCGCTTCCATCATCTCGTTTAAGCTGCCTTTACTCTCGCAGCCCAGCTTTTCCGACAGCTTTTTCAACACCACTTTCGCGCTAAACGTCGGATCGGCTTCAATCAGGAGCATATCCGGGTTTCGGCTCGCATAATCCCGCAAGGCCGAAGTCTTGCCCAAGCCCGCTTGGCCGATGACCACCACCAGCTCGTTCTCAATATGCGCCAAACGGAAAATATCGGCCGCCCGCTTGCCGCTGCGGGTGCGGACATAGCTGATTTCCATCTTCTGTTCCAGGCGGCGGTTTTCCTCCAAGTTCAAAAACGCTTCGATTTTTTCTTCCAGCGCAGCGATGTTGCCCGTATATTTGCCGCGCAGATACGCATTAATCACCGGGACCGTCACACCGACCGCCTTACCCACCGCAGTCTGCGTATAGCCGTTGGCTTTCAAAAACCGCCCCAAACGTTCTTTTAAATCCATTTTAAAGCTCCTTTAAATCAATCTTCCAAATCACTCTCAAACATCACATACCGCTTTTCAGACGGCCTGATAAGCTCATACTCGCCCTCGATAACCGGCTGCCCGTTGCCGACCAGCAGGCCGAAATCCGGCTGATGCTCGATAGCAGGTTGAAGCTCCGCTTTGGCCAGCGCGATTTTCTCTTCCTGCAGCTTCACGGCACGGCGCACCCGCTCTTCCTTCAGCTGTTCGATACGCGCCACCGGCATCGCCGCCACCTTATTGCCCTCAAACTTAGCCTTGCAAATAAACGAGCCGTCCATCCGCTTCACAATCACCTCCGAAGCATCGTGCAGGTCATAGCCCACCCGCACCGTCTCGCCGTGGTAGTCCGCCAAATCGCGGCTGAAATAGATATTGTTAAACAGGCTCACCATACCCCGCGATACCGTACGCTCCTCCTCCGGGCGGTACATCAGTTCCAATTCCACCGCATCCAAAGGCCGGTTTGCCATCGCTTCGGCAGCCAAACGCATCGCCCGGTACGCAGCAGGTGTCGCATACTCCGAACCCGCCGCCTTTTCCAATTCCCGATGGCGGTTGCCCGCATTGTAGGCTTCAAACGCCGCCTTCAAATCCAGCATAAATTGTGCAAAAGTCGGCATTTTTTGGCGGTAGCGCCGCTGCTCGGTCGAAAGCGTCTTACCTTGCCGCTCCGCCCGCATCGCGCTGTTGAGCTTACGCAGATTCAGCGTTTTCGTACTCGCATCCGCCGAATCCCCCACAAACGTCTCATAAGTCCGCGCCAAAGGAATCGTCACCGTCTGCCACAGCCGCTCGATAATCCCGCGGCCTTGCGGATTACCCGGCAAGCCCGTCGGATGCTCGATGCCCAAGCGCGTCAAAATCCCCGTCAATTTGTCATCCAGCATATTACCCGTCGGACCCGCGCCGTTATCCGTGTAATACATCAGCGGCGGCTCATGCTGCGACATCGCAACCCGCAGCGCATCCGCATGCGCCAACGTCGATTCCGCCAGCGATACCGTCCAACCCACCACATAGCGCGTCGAAGCATCAATAATTGCCGTGACCTCCGGCTGAAAAGGCTGCCCCGTAATCGGATGCGCCACCTTCGCCTTAAAGCCGTGGCCGTCGCCCACCCAAATCGTATTCGGCGCAAACCGCAGCCAATCCCGCGACACATAAGGCAAAATCGCCTTATAAGCACCGCCCGTATCCCGCCCGCGCCGCTTAACCGTCTCCGGCAGCTTCTTATGGGCATACCGTACCTGGTCTTCAGACGGCAATGTCTCAATACCGTGTTGCACAATCCAATTCCTCGCAAAATCCTGATAGCACACCCCGAAACCCGGCTTGTTCGGATTCGCCCATACCGCCAGCCAATCCCCCAACCAAGCAATCTCCAACAAACTGCGCGCCTCCTTCGGCTTTCTCGGCGCCAAAGCCATCAGCCGCGCATTACCCCGTTCCGCCTGCTCCGCATCCTTGACCCAATTAACCAACGTCCGCCAGCCGATACCGCGCTTCCCGTTACTGCGGGCATTGGCCACCGCCACAAACCGCATCAAATGAGCCGGAAGCAGGCCGCTTTTAATCTGGTTCTCCACATACACAGCCGCCGCCCGCAAACTCATCCCCGCAGTGTCGCGCATTTTCAACACCTCGCACACAAACACCGCCCGCGCATGGCTCACGTCTTGCTGCTTATCGGTCAGCCGCCCCGCCAGCTCGTTCACAGGCAGCCCCAGCTGCGCCATCTTCCGCCGCTGCACCACCTGAGTACTCGGCAGCGGAGCGGGAGACGCATTGGCCAATATCTGCGCTGCTTGGCGTTCCTTGATGGCCGTCTGAATTTCAAGGGGTAGGCCGGAAATCAGGTATTTTTTCAGACGGCCATCCTCTTTATAAGTCCAGCATTCCTTTAATGCTCTTTTGCTAATGGCCTGTTTTGATACGCCTAAAACACCGATTAGCTCATTGACCCCAATCGTCTCCATATCCGCCTCATTTCAATCCCAATTTCCGCGCGATTTCAAAACCCTTGCCATAATTGCCTTTGCGCTGACCGCCCACCACCAGGTACACATCGCGCGGCGCATAGCCGTGTTCACGCGCCCACTGAGCCAGCGTTTTACCCTCTTTGGCAAAGTTTTCTTTTAATTTTTCAACAGTTATAGACATAGATAGCCCTTTCTAAGCATGGTAAAATAATGCACTAAAAATCACTTAGTGCCGTTCTGTTTTTGAATTATAGGAAGAACCCTTCCTAATTTACAAGAGAAATTTTATGAAGAACTCCTCCTATTTCTCTAAGAGATTGAAAGAAGAAAGAAAAAAGTTAGACCTTACTCAAGCTCAAGCTGCTGAAAAATGCGGAGTTTCCATGAGAATGTGGGGCGATTACGAACGTGGCATTAGTCAGCCAAAAGCGGAAGTTTTATTCCTATTTAAAAAAATAGGTATTGACGTTGATTATGTGATGGGCGAAGAGCGTATCGAACAGCCGTCTGAAAATCTAAATGAAATTGAACAAGAATTACTGGCTTTATTTCGGCGATCCAGTGAGCTGGGGCGTGCGGTTATTTTAAGTGCTGCTCGTGGAGCGGAGAAAAAAGAAGCAGATGTTACGACTCGTAAAGTAGGTTAATGAACTTAGTCAACCGAGTAGAGGAAATTTGGTTGACTGCATATTTTTCATGCTTTGTGATGTTTTTTAAGTAATATCCTGTTTTATTTGATAAATTTTTAAGGTCAACCGTGCGCAAACGGTTGACCTGTTGGTTGACTAGTCGTCATGAGTTAGCCAACCAACACGACCTAAAGGAGAAAAAATGAAATCACTGCGCGCGCAAGCCGACTACATCCAGAGCGAGGCCTTAATCCGCATCCGTCGCTTGCTGGAAATGAAGGGAATTAGTGCAGAAACACTGGCAAGCGCAATGGATATTTCCGTTAAAACCGCCGAAGGCTATTTAACCGGCGCACGCAAGCTGGATTTAGCATTTCTGGCAGCCCTAAGCTCATATTTCAACTTAAATTTAAATTGGTTCATAACTGGGATAGGGAGTTTTCAAATTGAAGAGGCGTTCGACCGAGATGGGAATAGATTTAAAATTCAAGATTTTGTTTTCATTCAATTTTACAAAGAACATATTTTGGATAAAGATGCGAGTGAATGGGCGCATGATGATGTCACATACATAGAGCAGCCTCCGCTTGCATTCTGCCGCGATTGGATGCAGGCCAACATCAGCAGCGACCTTGACCAACTCTCCGTCATCACCGTTCGCGGCGACAGCATGGAAGGTGTGTTAAACGATGGCGACAACATCCTTATCAACCACGCCCAAAACCGCCCGGCCAGCGGCATCTATGTAGTCCGCATCGGCGACGAACTCATCGTCAAACAAACCCAGCTCCTACCCAACCAAAAGCTGCTTGTTACTTCCGCCAACCCAGCCTATACCCCATTTGAAATCGACCTGACCGATGAATCCATTGATGTACAAATCATAGGCCGTGTCGAATGGTTCGGCCGCCAAATATAAAAAACGGCCTTGCCGAGCAAAAGCCGTTTTAAATGCCGTTTAAACCTGTTTTAAAACCGTTTTAAAACCGTTTTAAAATCTATCGTATTCCGACTACTTTTGTGCAAAAGCTGTTCACTTTTACGCCAATTCTGTGCAAAAGTTTTTACCGCCCAAAAAAATGCCAAAGCGGCTGAAAATCCCAATACAAAAGGATTTCAGCCGCTTTTTATTGCCTTTTGATTTGTGCAAAAATAAACACCACCCCACATCCTAC
>NZ_BCWL01000003.1 GCF_001592185.1 Bergeriella denitrificans NBRC 102155 | reverse complement strand
GGGCGAGCCAACGCCGTAGCAGAAATTACTCTTTGACTATATTGAGATATTTTATTGTTTTCAACAATATATGAACTTCACAGACAGAAAATCGCCAGATTTTCGTCATTCCCGCGCAGGCGGGAATCCAGGACGTCGTGCTGCTGCAATTTTGGATAGGCTTCTGAAACGCTCTGCTTCTGGACTCCCGCCTGCGCGGGAATGACGAATCCTCACGGATTCTGTCTACCTAAGAAAATACGTTACTGAAAACTATAGTGGATTTTTTATTTCTCCAACTATAGCACGAAAGATATGTAAAGCCGTCTGAAAAATCAGTGATTTTCAGACGGCTTTTGTGGGGTGCTGTTAGTTTTTGCACCGGGTAGATTGATGAGTAAATCGTCTGAAATCCTTGAATAACGGGATTTTGGGCGATTTTTTTTGGATTTTTGTCGGACATCAGCTTTTGCGCGGAATGGCACAAAAGTGAGCGATTTTTTGAACCGGATTGATGCCGGATTGGATTTTTTGGACGGAATTTAAACCGGATTTAAAGATGGCTTAAATCTGGCGGCCGAACCACTCAACTTTACCGACGACTTGCACGTCGTTGGACTCATCTCTTAAGTCAATCTCAAACGGGGCGTATGCCTCATTTGCCGATGTGAACAGCAATTTGCCGCCAGGCATCGATTGGATGCGCTTAACCACCAGCTCATCGTTGATGCGGACAACGTATAAGCCGTTGCCGGGGCGGTTTTTGGCGTGATTGACCAGAATCGTATCGCCGTCCTCCAGCACGCCGGTCATGCTGTCGCCCTTGACGGCAATCACAGACAGATCCTTAGGATTGGCGCGCAGGTAGTTGTCGACCCAATAACGGCGGAAAGCCATGCGCAGCGTGGATTTGTGGTCTTGGTTGTAATGACCGTTGCCGGCTGAAGCCTTAATGTTGTAGCGGGGAACAAAGACGAACTCGGAAACATCTACCGAATTGCCCAATGTGTCCTCTACTATATATTGCTTATCTTCTGCCGGCTCGATTGCTGGTGAATCTGCAAATGGAGCGCCTTTGCCGGTCAAGAGCCAAGTTAAATCAACGCCTGTGCGCTCATGAATCTTAACCAAACTCTCAGCTTTAGGAATCGCTCCCTCATCCCACACCCGCTTAAAACCCGGAAAAGACATATCTATCTCTTTTGCAATAGTGGTGGGCCTAACATCCTCAGGCCAGAGGGATTTTAGTCGTGTCAAAAAATCATCCATAAAGGGCTCCCGCCTAGCAAATGCGAGAAAGCAAATAACTAAGCAAATAAACCATTCTTTTGCTATGTAGTAAATGCTTATTTACATCATATACTTAGTGAATAAATTGCAAATTGAAGTATTTTTTACATAGCAAAAGCTTGCTACTGAATTATTTACTTAGTATTATGCACACACGTTAAGCAAGTAGATGTAGCAAACGAACTAAGTAAATGGAGGTAGTGCAAATGAAAAAAAATACAGCAGACTGGCATCGGGCGGATGTGGTCGCTGCGCTCAAAAAAATGGGATGGACAGTACGCTCGTTATCCGTTGCCAATGGGTTGAGCCCCAATACATTAAAAACGGCGCTGGCCGTACCCTATCCCAAATGCGAACGGATCATTGCAGACGCTTTGGGAATGCAGCCTGAGGAAATCTGGCCTCAGCGATACGCAAAACGTAACTTTAAGCCTCAGCTCCATGCAGCAAATGCTGAGTGCGCGTAACGTTTATGCAGTCAGTTTAGTGCCAAAAAGAGAATTATGCACCCCAAAAGTTTCTTTTTTGTGAGAAATCGACAATGAGAAAAGCGGCAGATATTAAAGCAACATCATTAGATCACGCAATCGCTTTAACCAAGCAATACGCAAAAGCAAACCGAATGCCATCAAAAGTGATGGCGGATCTGATGGGCGTTGAACTTAAAACTTATTACCGGTGGCTGCTTGAAAACAGCATCCCACTCAACCGGATAGCGCAATTTGAGGCGCTTGCAGGCTGCCATTATGTGAGCGAATACCTGTGCATCATGGGGGGAAACCGTGTTGTGATTAATATTCCGCGCGGCCGAAAAGGCAGTGCGAGAAATATGGCTGCAGTGAATACTCAGGCAGCTGATGCGCTGGCAAAACTGGCGAAATGGTATGAAGACGGCAGCGGCGTGGACGAAACTATCGAAGCATTAAGTAATTTATTGGCAGTTTTGGCCTATCAGCGCGAAAACTTAAAGTTGGCTCAAACCCCTGAACTCTGTTTTGGAGGCCAAGATGAGGACGACGAATAACCTGCTCTCGGCCGCCGATTTGGCAAGCATGAATCTGGCTTGTCTGCCCGCCACCCGGCAAGCGGTTGAGCACCGCGCAAAAAAGCAAGGTTGGCCGGTTGAGTGGCAAGATGGTATTGGCCGGGGCGGAAAAAAACGGATGTATCCGCTTACCGGATTGCCGCCTGAAATCCAAACCGCCATCCGCGAAAAACAGGCGGCGGAAATTTTGAGCCGGGCGGATCAGTTGCCGGTGGCGGTGGTTGGGAATCCGCCGGCGGCCAAGCCCAAAAAGCTCGGGGTGGCGCTGCGGCGTGAAGCGCAGCTGATGATCCCGCTGGACGACCTGATGAAAGGATACACCCAGAAGCAGAAAGACTGCGCCCATGCGCGGATGGCGTTGGCATCGGCGGTGCTGCATATCCACCGTGTGGCCGGTTTGGCGCTTAAGCCTGCGATTGCGCTCTTGATTGAACGCATCGAAACGGGCACGGCGGATGCGGTGTTGGTGGCGGCGGTGCCGCTGGCCAATGCCCGCAGCGGCGGCAAGGCTAAATTATCTGCCCGCTCGCTGATGGGCTGGGTGCAGGATTATAAACACGGGCAGACCCCCGCCGAGCGTCTGGCGCTGCTGGCACCGAAGACCACCAAGCAGGAAACGCCGATTATGGCCTACGGCTGGCTGCCGCACTTTGCCAAGGTGCACTGTATCCCGAGCGCACCGTCTTTGTCGGAATCGTATCGGGTGTTTGCGGCGGCCTGGCAGCGCGAGCAGCGGCCGGAGCAGCTGCCCACGCTGCGGCAAGTAACCCGGGTGTGGGGCAAGCTGCCGATGATTATGCAGGAGCGCGGCCGCAAGACGGGCGCGGCGTATAAGGCGATTTTGCCCTATGTTAAGCGCGATTGGGATGCGCTTAATCCCAATGATGTGTGGATCGGCGACGGCCACAGCTTTAAGGCCAAGGTGGCGCATCCGCTGCACGGGCGGCCGTTTAAGCCCGAGGTTACTGTGTTGATTGACGGCTGCAGCAGGATGGTGATGGGGTTTTCGGTGTCGCTCGCGGAAAGCTGCGTGGCGGTGGCCGACGGGCTGCGGATCGGCATCAAGCATTTTGGTGTGCCGCTGATGTATTACTCGGATAACGGCGCCGGCCAGACCGGCAAGACGATTGACCATGAGATCACCGGCCTCACCGCCCGTTTGGGTATCCACCATGAGACGGGCTTGCCCGGCAATCCGCAAGGGCGCGGCATTATCGAGCGCTGGTGGCAGGACAATCTGATTGCGCTGGCGCGGCAATATGAGACCTTTGTCGGCGCGGGCATGGACAGCAGCACGCAGTCGCTGATTTACCGCAAGATGGAGAGCGCTTTTAACGCGCTGGATAAGGGCAAGGCGCTGACCGATGAGCAGCAGCGCTATCTGCAAAAGCTGCCCAGCTGGAGCCGGTTTATCGCCGATGTTGCGGCCTGTATCGATGCCTACAACGCGCGGCCGCACTCGGAATTGCCGAAAAAAGCCGACGGCAGCCGCTACACGCCGGCGGAATACCGCGACAAGCGGCTCGCAGACGGCGGAATCACACCGGATTACCTGAGCCAACAGGAGCTGGATATGCTGTTTATGCCGCAGGAGATCCGCAAGGTGCAGCGCGGCTGGATTGATTTGTTTACCAATCAATATTTTAGCGAGGATCTGGCGCAATACCACAAAGACGAGGTGCGCGTGGCTTATGACTTGGACGATGCACAAACCGTGGTGGTGTATGACTTGGACGGCAAGTTTTTGACCAAGGCCAAACTCAACGGCAATAAGCGCTCGGCCTTTCCGCTCTCGCGGCGGGATCAGTTGGCCGAACAGCGCGCACAAGGCCGGATCAAGCGCTCGGAACAGGCGATTGCTTTGGCCAAAGCGGAGCTTAATCCCGCACTGGAGCAGGCGGCGGCGCTGGATGAATTGTTTGGGGCGCAATGGCGGCAGGCATCGGGCAGCGATGTGTTGATGAGCCGGCCATTGGTGGCAAGAGATGACGATATTGTGTTGTTTAAAACCGATTTGGAGGAAGAATAAATGGACCAAAAACTGCATGAGCAATTTGTCGAGCATTATCAAAAGAGCGGCTTGAGCCAAAGCCAGTTGGCGCGCGCGGTTACCGTGGCGCCGGCGGCGATCAATATGTATCTCGGCAAGAAATACCAAAAATACGGCGGCAATCTCAATACGATCGAAGCCAAGATCCGCGATTATCTGGAACGGGTGGCGGCCAACAGCGCGCGGGCGCAGCTGCATCAGGTGTTTGTGCCGACCAAGACGGCGCGCCGCATCCATGAAGTGATGAATGATGTGCATCATGATTGCGAGGTGGCGGTGATCTACGGCCAGGCGGGCTTGGGCAAAACCATGGCGGTGCGCGAATACTGCCGCGAAAATCCGACCGCGATCCTGATTGAGACCAATCCGAGCTACACCGCGCAGGTGTTGATGCGCAAGATTGCGGCGGCGGTGCGCGTGCCGACATCGGGCACGCTCAACGAGGTGTTTGAGGCGGTGGCCGAGCGCCTGCGCGACTCCAAACGGCTGCTGGTGGTGGACGAAGCGGAAAACCTGCCCCTGCGCGCTCTTGAACTGCTGCGCCGTCTGCATGATGAGACCGATATCGGGCTGGTGTTAAGCGGTATGCCGCGCCTGATTGTCAATCTGCGCGGCAAGCGCGGCGAGCTGGTGCAGCTTTATAGCCGGGTGAGCATTGCGGTGGCGCTGGGCGACACTTTGCCGGATGCCGAGTTGGACAAAATCGCCCGCGCCGCCCTGCCGTCGGCCGATGATGAGACGGTGGCGGCGCTGGTTAAGGAGAGCGGCGGCAATACGCGCCGGCTCAATAAGCTGATGCTCGGCGTGGTGCGCAGCGCGGATAAATTGCAGATGCCGATACAGGCGGGGATTGTCAAAAAATACAGCACGGTGTTGATCCGCTGATGGCCGGCTTATATTTTTTTGCCTTTTGAAAATTATAAGCTATTGAAATATAAGGAATTGCAAAATGGAAATGCTGATTGAGAAAGCCTGGCATTGGGCGGGCGCGCTGTTGGCGGTGTTGGCGGTAGCGCTGTTTCAGACGGCCTGCGAGCCGCAGCCGGTGGCGGCGGTGGCCGTGTCGATGCGGCCGGCGGCAGACGATGCGGCTCAAGCCGATGCCGCTTGGCGCAAGGCATACGGCGCGATGAGCGACGATGAGCGTATGCGCGGGGTGGTGTATGAGCCTGAGTAATCTTTTAGGCAGCGCGAAGTGCTGTGTGCAATGCGGCGAGTTGCGCGGGCTGGGGAGCTTTTTGGTGGACGGCCAAGTGCGCGATGTGTGCGGCGAGTGCCGAACCCGGGCGAAAAAAGAGATGGATAAGGTCAGGCAGCCCAGCTATGCGCTGGCTAAAGACGACTGGCCGCCGATGCCGGAAATCCTGAAAAACCAATACTGGAGGAGCCATGCAAACGATTAGGCGCAGGCAGACGGCCTGCTGGCAGCGGCGCAATGCCACACATTGGATGAACCGCCTGCAGCGACGGCGGGCGGCGGTAAGAGCGATACAGCAACGGTTTGGAAAAGGCGCCATCACGATGGGGGATGGGCGGATGATTGGAGCGCGAGATGAACACCAAATGCCCTAACTGCGGTGCAATCAACAGTTTAGACAGCCTGCTGGCCAATGCCGAATCTGCCGAGCTGCTGCGGCTGCTGGCCGATTTAAGCGATTTGGGCGCGCTGGCGCTGCGCTATCTGGGGCTGTTTCGTCCGGCCAAAAGCCAGCTCTCGTTTGCCCGCGCCGCCAAGCTGCTGGCCGAGATTGTGCCGGCGATCCGCGCCGGCGAGATCTGCCGTGACGGCGTGGTCTGCTCCGCACCGCCCGAGGCTTGGCAGCATGGTTTTCGAGCGGCGCTTGAGGCGCGTGATACAGGCCGTCTGAAACTGCCGCTTAAATCGCACGGCTATCTCTACGAGATTATCAGCCAATGGCGGCCGGAAAAGGCTTTGCCGGAACCGGCAAACCGATTGCAGGACAAGGCGGCCAAGCCCAGCCAGACGCTGCGCTCCGCCGCCAAACTTGAGGAGTTGAGACGATGAGCAAACTGCCTGCCCCGCTTTACAACGAGCTGCTGGACGGCCTGCAGTTGATGCTGGCGCTGCGCTTAAGCGGCGCGCCGGCGGCCGATACGGTGGCGGCGACGGCCACTGCCTGGGAAATGGCCTTGAGCCATGGCCGAGCGTGGGATGAGGCGGCCGATCAGGGGCGTTTTCAGACGGCCTTTAGGCAGATGGCCGCCGAAATGACTTGGTGGCCGGCGCCCGCCGATTTGCTGGAGCGGCTGCCTCCGCGCCCGCCGCCGGTGCAGTTGGCGCATCACTACCACCCCACAGCAGCGCAGCGCGAAGCCGCTGCCGAAGTCATCCGACAATGCCGCCAAGTGCTGGCGGCGAAAAGAATCCATCAACCCGACCAAAAGGAAAATCAAAATGGCTAAAACCAAAACCCGCATTAAACAGCCGGCGATTGCCGCTGCCCAAGACCGCGCCGAAGTGACCGCGCATATCCGCCGAATTGGCGACTTGCAGCGCGAAGTCAAACGCCTGGAAACCGAGGCAGGCGATAAAAAAGCCGCCATCGAAGAAGAGTATGCCGCGCTGGCCGCGCCGTACTGCCAAGAAATCCTGGCCTTATCGGAGAGCGTGGCTGCCTATTGCGAGGCGCATAAAGACGAGCTGACCGAACAAGGCAAGACCAAAACGGTGGATTTTGTGACGGGGCTGGTTAAATGGCGTATCCGCCCGCCGAGCGTTAAGGTTACCGGCGTGGCCGCCGTGCTGGCCTGGCTGAAAGACAAGACCGCCTACGCCCAGTTTGTGCGCACCAAGCACGAGATCGATAAAGACGCGATCCTCAATCAAAAAGAGCGCTTTGCCGACGGCCAAGTGCCGGGGATTAAGATTGTGTCGGGGGTGGAGGATTTTGTGATCGAGCCGACGGAGCAGGAATTGGCAGGTGTCTGACATCCAATAGTCGTAGGTCGGGCATTGATGCCCGACGCAACACACCGCAATTCTGTCGGGCATCAATGCCCGACCTACACCGCCTGAAACCCCAAATCCAAGCGGATTGTACGCAGCCCGCTTCAGTTTGGCGTTTTGCCCTATAATGAATGCCTTGAATGACATTTGCGTGAATTGGAGAAGGTCATGAAAGCGATTCAAGGGCTGTTTATGCTTTTAGGTGTGCTGCTGATGTTGTTGGTGAAATGCTTCGAGTGGCTAAGCGCGTATCGGAAACATCGAAAAGCGAAACCGCAAACAGAGCAGTGCAAGCAAGCAGAGCAGCAGCGCAAGCAAGCGGAGATTGCCGCATGGCAGGCTGATTTGCATGCCAAAGCCAATGCAATCAGGCAGTCAAAGCAAGAGCAGAAAGAGCGCACGGCTGCTGAGTGCGCGCAGAAATGCGAAACACTGAGCGGCTATCTGGAAGTGAGGCAAGCGCTTTATCATGAAGTGTTGGGTCTTTTGAATATTTTTTCCGGCAATTACCGGATGGATCCGGATACCCGGACACAACAAGTGATTTGGGAGTCGGTAAAAATCATTTTGGAAAGCAAAAATGCCAAAACGATAGAGTCGCGCATCAATGTGATCCAACAGTACTCTGAAAGTCTAGGCTATCCTGTTGTGGATGACTATGTGTTTAAGATATTGCATACCCATGGTTTCTTAGTTCAGATTGCCGCTTTGCAGGACAAAAAGGAAAGCTATAAAACCCAAGCCGCCAAAAACAAAGCGGATACGAAGATGGAAGAGCTTTTCGAGCAGGCGCTTAGCGCAGAGACGGTTTACCGGCAGCCTTTGCAGGAGTTCCGGCTGCTGTGCAAACAGCAGGATACCGAAGCGCTTGCCAATCTCGGGATTTTGCCGTAAAGTAAAAAAAGGTGCTCAAAACACCTTGATTACTGTACGGATATAACGCCCCGATAGTGCGCATTTTTTACGCCTATCAATTACAGATGGCCTGATTAAGGCCTTCTGTATCCCAGCCTATGGCCGGGCGTGCGAGGAATACAATACCTGCCCTGCAGGGAATAACTCCGCCGCTTACAGTACGGTTTTGAGCACCCGGCCGCCCTTTTCGGGCAATTCTCAAATTTCCTATCAAAAAGGATACTGTAATGAACTCCCAATTAATCCCTACTGTTTCCGGTCAACTTGACGGTCAAACTCAAGCGCTTGTTGATGCACGCGAATTGCATGATTTTTTAGGTGTAGAAACCCAGTTTAAAGACTGGATTAAACGTCGGATTGCTGATTATGGATTTGTCGAAAATGTAGATTTTTCTTGCTGCTCAAATTTGAGCAGCGGAGAAAATCAAAGACTTAGGGGATTTTTCGGCGGGCATAACCGCATTGACTATCTGATCTCCCTCGACATGGCAAAAGAGCTCTGCATGGTCGAACGCAACGACAAAGGCCGCCAAGCTCGCCGTTACTTTATCGAAATGGAAAAACAGGCCAAAGCCATTCCCGATGCCGTGCTGTGGCGGATTGACGCGCTCGAAGACGCCTATTTCCAAGCCGCGCCTGAAATGCTCAGTCTGCTGCGCTACCGCAATATGGGTCTGAACCTGACCGAAATCGGCAAACTGTTGGACTTAAACCCCGGCGCGGTGTCCTACCGCCTGAAAAAGCTGAATGATTTGGGCTTTGTGCAGTATCAGGCCAATCCGCAAATCGGCCGTTATGCCCAACAATCGTTGTCTTTGGAGGGCTGAATCATGGCACAGCAAACCTATACCCTGACTTTCAGCGACGACGATCTGAAACATCTGGATATTGCCTACTTTACGCTGAATTATCTGGCCGGTACCGGCGCTGATTTGGACCTTATTCAGGGCGGTTTGGCAGCACTTACCGAAACTGCCTGCCAGCATCTCGAACATTTGTACGGCGCCATGTATACCGCTGCCTGCGAAGCCCATTGCCGGCCCGGGCAGACAGGCGGATCGGCAAAGGCCGCTTAGTTCTCTCTGATGTCCGAAGGCCGTCTGAATTTTCAGACGGCCTTTTTGTTATCTTTTGTAAAGTGTTTGACAGTTTTTTAAGCCGAAATATCATTTAGGCTATTGATATAAATTAAATAAACAGCAAAATGAAACCGTCGGACACCCGCAAAAAAATGATCGCCAAAATCAAGATCGGCCAGAAAGAGCTGGCCATGGCCGAGCAGGACTACCGCGCCATGCTGCTGCGCGTGACCGGTAAAAGCAGTTGTGCGCTGTTGAGCGAGGGTGAGTTGGAGCGGGTGTTGCGCGAGCTGGGGCGGCTGGGGTTTGCCTCGCAATCGGCAGGCCGTCGGCCGCTGCGCCGTGTGGCGGCCAAGCCGCTGATGGGTAAGATCGAGGCGCTGTTGCTGGATAACGGCTGGACTTGGGCTTATGCCAACGGCACGGCCAAGCGGATGTTCGGGGTGGAGCGGGTCGAGTATTTGGATAACGAGCGCCTGCATAAGGTGGCGGCGGCTTTGCAGATTGCGGCCAACCGCAAGCGTAAAAACAAGGGAGGAGACGGCGATGGAGATCGGACGCGCGGAACATCTGCTGCCTGAGTCGGTGGCGGATATTGTGGCGGTGATCGGCCTGGAGGCCACCGCCGATTTGGTGGCCGCAATCGGCGGCTGCCGGTTTAAGTTTGGGCGCGGGGTGCGGGATACGCCGCGTTTGCGCCTGCTGTTTTCGGTGATCGGCGAGGCCAAAACTTATGATCTGCTGCGGGTGTACGGCGGCGAGGAGCTGTATCTGCCGCGCTGCGACAAGGCGTTGCGCGCTTTGCGCAATGAGCAGTTTAAGGCCGAGTATCTGGATTTAACCGAAAAACAGGGTTTGAGCGGCGTGATGGCGATCAGCCGGCTTTGCCCTCGCTATAAGATATCCGACCGCACGGCTTATACGATTTTGCGCAGCAAAACCGAGCCTGTGACGCAGCAGCGCACATTATTCTGACGCCTCCAGACTTGCCGCCCGATCCGGGCGGTTTTTTTGCGCCTGTTTCAGACGGCCTGCAGGGGCTGAAACCCGTCCACTGCCTTGCTGCGGCGCGGAAAAAATACAATTAAAGCCTGTTTAAGGTGTATCTGGATTGACGTGACACGGGGCAAATATGAGTTTTGAGCAATTTATCGACCGCGTTTTGGCGCACGAGGGTGGCTATGTCAACCACCCGCGCGACCCGGGCGGCGAGACCAATTGGGGCATCACGCGCCGCACGGCGCAGGCCAACGGCTACACGGGCGCGATGCGCGAGATGACGCGTGTGCAGGCGGTGGCGATTTATCGTCGGGCGTTTTGGCTGCGCTACGGCTTGGACAAGATGCCGCCGGCGGTGGCCTATCAGGTGTTTGATGCGGCGGTCAACCACGGCTGGGGCAATGCCGCCCGCTTTTTGCAGCGCGCGCTGGATGTGGCCGATGACGGCCGTGTCGGCCCGGTGACGCTGGCGGCTTTGGCCAAGGCCGATGCGGCGGATGTGGTGTACCGCTTTTTGGCCGAGCGGCTGGTGTTTTATACCAAGCTCTCCACCTACCCCACCTTCGGGCGCGGCTGGCTGCGTCGCGTGGCGCACAATTTGTGCTATGCGGCGGTGGATACGGGGCATCCGCGCGCGCTGGATGTGGCCGAGAGCATTGAGCGCTTTGTGCAGAGCAATAAGCAGTTTGGCGCCCAGCAAGTGGCCGGCGCACGCTCTTATGTGGCGCGGTTGCACGGTTTGACGGGAGGTGCGGCCAATGGGATTGCCTAAAGTGATTGCCGCTGCCGCGCTGACGGTGGCGTTGCGCGATTTGTCGGTGCGCTGGCAGGTGGCAGACAAGTTATGCGCTGCGGGCTTTCCGGCCGTCAGCCGCAAATCAGGGGTGGCGGCCGCCAAACGTGCGGCTAAAAAGCGAAAGGCAAAAAAATGAAACTGATTAAATGGCTCTCGGGGCTGGTGTCCAACCCCGCCACCGGCCAAATTTCGCACACCAAGCTGTGGGCCAATGTGGCGGCGTTGGCGATGACGATTAAGTTTGCCGGCACGAGCGATGCGCCCGAATGGCTGTGGTGGGCTTATGGCGCGATGGTGGGCGGCTATGCGCTGATCAAGCGCGGCATTGCCGCCGTGCCGCAGGTGGCGCAGATCGCGCAAGGCAAGGAGCGCGATGATGCCGCTTAACTGGATTAAGCCGCTGGCGCGGGTGCTGCTGGTGGCGGCTGCGGTGTTGGCGGTGTATTTCGGCGGGCGCCATGACGGCCAACGTCTGGCGGCGGCCGAAGCCGAAAAGCAAATGGCCGTTATGCACGCGGCCGCTTTGGCAGTGGAGCAGGATTACGCGGCCAAGCTCGCCGATGCGGCGGCCGAAAAGCAGAAATGGTATGACTTTGCCCAAAAGCAAAGCGTGGATTTGGCGGCGGCGCTGCAGCAATTGGATGCAGCCGAGGCCGCAAACAAAAAGGAAATCCCCAATGCGATCAAACAAGACAATGCCGGCGCTGTGCCTTATGGCGGCCTTGGCGACAACAGCCTGCGGCTCTACCGCAAATCCCTCGGCTACTCCGATTAAAGTGATTGAGACTCCGGCGATGCCGCCGCTGCCCGCTGCGCTGCTGGTGCCGCCGTTGCGCCCCGCACCGCCGGCAAGCGGCACGCCGCAGGCGCTGTTGGAGCACGCGGCCGAGTTTGGCCGTTATGTGGGGGCGCTTGAGCAGCAAAACGCCGCCTGGCGCACATGGGCGGGAGGCATCAAATGAGGTACCGCGATTTGGTGCAGCGCGTGATTGCGGCCAAGCACGCCGATTTGGAGCTGGGCTTGAGCCGCGCCCGCGAGCAGGAGGGGTTTGTGCTGCTGGTGTCGCAGCTGCTCGAGAGCACCTGCTGGCCCTACACCGTGCGCATGGACAACCGTTTTGCCGTTACCTTTGTGATGTCGCGCGGCAAGGTGCAATTTGAGCACCAAATCCGCGCGGTGTGGCAGACGCTGGCCGCGCGCTATGAGGTGTACCGCACCGGCGATGCGGTTGAGGTGTGCAGCTGCCGGCCGGACGGCTACAGTTGCCGCGTGGTGTTTGAGGAGGAGTGAGATGGGCGGAGTGACCCCGATCACGGTGGAGTATGTGTTTGGGCTGGTGGTGTCGTTTCTGATCGCTTTGCTGTGGTATTGGGTTAAGTCGATTTCAGACGGCCTGAAAGAGGCACGCGACGAGCGCGACGAACTGCGCGGCATGGTGCATCAGGTCAAAATCGACTACGCCACCAAGGCCGATGCGCGCGCCGATGCGCGCCAAGTGATGGATGCGTTGGGGCGGCTGGAAAACAAAGTGGACAAGCTGGCCGACAAGCTGGACAGAAAGGCAGACAAAGCATGAACCAAGATCCGATTTTGGCGGCGCTGGCCCGCATCGAAGCCAAGCAGGATATGTGTTTGGAAAATCAACAGATTATGGAAGAAGGGCTACAGAAAATCCGCACCGAAACCCGCCGTATTTCGGCGGCCACCGGCGCGGCGGCCGGCGGTGTGGCCGGTGCGGTATCGGGCGGCCTGGTGGCCGCCGGCGTGGCCTTGATCAAGGCTAAACTGGGGCTGTAACCATGGCGCACCCGAAAGAGACCCGCGAGCGATTGCGCCAGCTCTATATCAGCGGCCAGCAGACGCTGGAGACGGCGGCGATTGTGTGCCAAGTGCCGCAGGCCACCGCGCGCGCGTGGAAACGCACGGCCAAAGAAAAAGGCGACGATTGGGACAAACTGCGCGCTGCCTACACGCTGGCCGGTGGTGGTATTGAAGACCTGAGCCGCGCGATGTTGGCCGGTTTTATGGTGCAGTACAACAGCACCATGACGATGTTGCAGGATACGTCGGTGGAAGATTTAACGCCGTCCGAACGCGCCAAAATGCTGGCGAGCTTGGCCGATGCGTTTACCAAAACCGTGGCCGCCAATGCGCGCGTGATGCCGGAAACATCGAAGCTGGCAACGGCGTTGGAGCTGATTGAAATGCTGATGGCGTTTGTGCAAGAAAAACACCCCAAACATCTGGCCGCGTTTGTGGAAGTGCTGGAGCCGTTTGGGGCGGAGGTGGAGAAGCGGTTTGGTTAGTGGGGTTGTGCGGTAAACGTATCATCAGGATGTTTGCTGGCAATCCCAAGTCCAACCATTTTATTTAAATGGCTGGTTAACTTTTCCAGCGAAATTTTAAAGCCTTGCTCTTGCAATAAACCCTGTATTTCAGACGGCGTATGCTTTCCGCTCTCAAGAATTTTATGCAGCGAGTAGTCAATATTCATATTGTCTTTTCCTTATAAATTTTGTAGCAGGCTGATGATTTGCGGAGATGTTACAGCGTCAATGGCTTTTTCCGTGAATTTGGCCAACGCGGCATCTCCCATTTTGCCTACCAGGCTCTTAAGACGGCTTTTTTCTGTAGGGGTAATGTTATCGGCTTGTTCGATTTTGGCTGTCAATAAGTCTTGGATGGTGTCGCTGTGCAGTTTGACGGTGACGACGCCGAGAATGGCGGAGAGTCCGCCGTCATCAGCCAAAAAGTCAAAAGCCTTTTGTGTTGGTTGGGCTGTTTGCCAAAGTATGTCGGGGATATCGGTGCCTATGTAAAGCGCCTTGTTGCAACTTAAAAGATCATGCATTTCAAGATACAAGATATTCCCGACCGCTTCGGATTTACCGTATGTTTGGATTAACTCATTGTAAAAATCATTAGATGGTTCCGCCGGATAGTGGTGCGTTAAATGCTGCAGGATGCTGTTTTGCATTTTTCTATTGATTTCCATTGGTGCTCCTGAGTCAAGATGAAAACAAAAGAATTTTTAAAGTCGCTTGCCAGTTTGGCCGCCAATCTGCGCCAAGTGATCGAGTCCGAAGTCGAGGGCTTCGACCCGTCGCCGGCGGCGGTGGCGGCTCGGCGGGCAAAGGTGTTTGATCCGGTAGATGGTTACGAATATTTTGTCAACACCTACTTTCCGCATTATGTGCGCAGCCAGCACAAATCGCAATTGCATACCTATCTGTTTGCGCGCCTGCCCGAGATCCTGCGCCAGCCTGACGGCCAGCATGACGCGATTGCCGCGCCGCGCGGCGAGGCCAAGTCCACGCTGGTAACGCAGCTGTTTAGTCTGTGGTGCATTGTGACGGGGCAAAAACACTATATCGTGATTGTGATGGACAGCATCGACCAAGCCTATCCGATGCTGGAAGCCATTAAGGCGGAGCTTGAATTTAACCCGCGTTTAAAAACCGATTTTGCCGATGCCTGCGGTCAAGGCCGCGTGTGGCAGGCGGGCACGATTGTGACCGCCAACGATATAAAGGTGCAGGTGGCAGGCTCGGGCAAAAAACTGCGCGGCCTACGCCACGGCCCCTACCGCCCCGACCTGACCATCCTTGACGACATCGAGAACGACGAGCAGGTGCGCAACCCGGATCAGCGGGATAAGGTCAACGGCTGGCTGACCAAAACCGTGCTGCCGCTTGGCGGCGTGGGGCAAAAATACGATGTGGTGTACATCGGCACGATTTTGCACTACGACAGCGTACTCAACCGCACGCTGAATAATCCGTTTTGGCGCAGCATCAAATTTAAAGCCATGCTGCAATGGCCCGACCGCATGGATTTGTGGGACGAATGGGAGGCGGTGCTGCGCAATCACGGCAAGGCCGGCGCGGCAATGGCCGACGGGTTTTACCAAGCCCATAAAGCCGAGATGGACGCCGGCGCGCAAACCAGCTGGGCGGCGCGCGGTGTGTTGGCGCTGATGCAGATCCGCGCCCGCGACGGCCATGCCACATTTGACAGCGAGTATCAAAACGACCCCGTCAGCGGCGATGATGCGCCGTTTAATAAAGCATTGCAGTTTTGGAGCGAACTGCCGGGCGATTTGGTGTATTTCGGCGCGCTCGACCCGTCGCTTGGCAAGGCCGGCGCTAGCCGCGACCCGAGTGCGATTGTGGTCGGCGGCTATCAGCGCACCACCGGCAAACTCTATATTGTTGAGGCGCAAATCAAAAAGCGCCTGCCGGATTTGATTATTGAGGATGTGATCCGCCTGCAGCAGCAATACCGCTGCAAGCTGTGGTTTGTCGAGACGGTGCAGTTTCAGGAGTTTTTGTACAGCGAGCTGGTCAAACGCAGCGCGGCGCGCGGCATACCGGTGCCGGCGCGTGCGGTTAAGCCGATTGCCGACAAGTTGTTGCGGATCGAGACGCTGCAGCCGCATATGGCCAACGGCCTGATTTTGCTGCACGCCGGCCAATCGACGCTGGAGCAGCAGTTCAGGCATTTTCCGAAGGCCGACCATGACGACGGCCCGGATGCGGTGCAGATGCTTTGGGCGGGCGCGGTCAGCAATGCCGCGCCGATCGAGTGGATCAGCACCGCTGATGACGACTTTGACGACTCCGACATTAAGAGCAAGTGGGCAAGATGATGGCCAAAAAAAACAAAAGCGACAAAATCAAGCTGCCGCGCGGCAGCCAGACAATGGATGCGCGCATCACCGCCAACGGCCGGGTGATCGCCGACCATCCGAGCAACCAAATCACGCCGGCCAAGATGCGGGCGTTGTTTGATGATGCCGAAAACGGCGATATCACCGCCCAGCACGAGCTGTTTGCCGATATCGAGGAGCGCGACAGCGCCATTGCCGCCGCCTTGGGTACGCGTAAGCTGGCCCTGCTCGGCTTGGATTGGCGGGTAACGCCGCCGCGCAATCCGAGCGCGGCCGAGGAGCAGTGGGCGGCCGCCGCCGTCGAGCTGATCGGCGGCATCGGCAATTTTGAGGATCTGCTGATGGATCTGCTTGATGCCGTCGGCCACGGCTTTGCCGCGCTGGAGGTCAGATGGGCGTTTTCAGACGGCCTGTATTGCCCGGAGGGCTTTGAGCACAAGCCGCAGTCTTGGTTTAAGTGGGATAAAGACGACAATCTGCTTATCAAAACGCCCGATCATCCGATGGGCGAGCCGCTGTGGCCGATGGGCTGGGTGGTGCACCGCCACAAAAACCGCTCCGGCCAGGCGGCGCGCAACGGCTTGTTCCGCTCGCTGGCGTGGCTGTATATGTTTAAGCATTATGCGGTGCACGACTTTGCCGAGTTTTTGGAGCTCTACGGTATGCCGATCCGAATCGGCAAATACGGCGCAGGCGCAACAGAAAAAGAAAAGCGCACCCTGCTGCGTGCGGTGGCCGAGATCGGCCACAACGCCGCCGGCATTATGCCCGACGGCATGCAGATCGAGCTGCATCAGGCCGCCGCCGGCACGACGGCTGGCTCAAATCCGTTTATGACCATGGCCGAGTGGTGCGAAAAATCGGCCGCGCGGCTGATCTTGGGGCAAACGCTGACCAGCGGCGCCGACGGACAGGCCAGCACCAATGCTTTGGGTCGGGTGCATAATGAGGTGCGCCGCGATTTGCTGGTATCCGATGCCAACCGCCTGGCGCAAACCATCACCCGCCAAATCATCCAACCTTATCTGCAAGTTAATTTTGCCGCATTTGACCCGCGCCGCTGCCCGACGTTTGAGTTTGATACGCGCGAAACCGCCGATTTGGCGGTGTTTGCCGATGCACTGCCCAAGTTGGTGGATGTCGGCGTGCAGATCCCGGAGACCTGGGCGCGCGACAAGCTGGCAATCCCCGATGTACAGGATGGCGAGGCGGTGCTGTCGCGTGCGCTGCCTGACAATCCGGTCAACCGTGCCGCGCTGGCCGCGCTCTCGGCCAAGCTGCCGACGGCCAAGCCCGCCTCCAAAACCCAACTGCTGTTAGACGGCGTGCTGGACGAGGCCTTGGAGCAGCCCGATTTTAATGCGCAGTTAAATCCGGTTTTGCGGCAGGCGGTGGCGGCGGTAATGGCCTGCGACAGCTATGCCGATGCCGATGCCGCGCTCACGGCGCTGTATCCGCAGCTGGACAACCGCAGCCTGCAGCAATACCTGCAGCAGGCCTTGTATTTGAGCGATTTGTTGGGACAGGCCGATGCCGCAGATTAATTTTGCCTTGGGGCTCAAGCCGGAAAAGGCGATTGAGTGGCTCAAGCTCAAAGGCGTGAGCGCCAAGAGCTACCGCCACCTGACGCCGTCTGAAATCGCCAAGGTGTACACCATTGCCCGGATGAGCGATTTGGATATGCTCAACGACATCAAGCAGTCGATGCTGGCCGCCGCCGACAAGGGGCAGTCTTTTGCCGATTGGAAAAAGGGTCTGCTCAACCACTTGGCCGCGCGCGGCTGGCTGCACCCAAACGGCCACAACGGGCAGGACATCATCGACCCCAAGACGGGCGAGGTGTTCGGCGCACCGCGCCGTCTGGACAATATCTACCGCACCAATATGCAAAGCGCCTATATGGCCGCTCAATATCAAACATACATGGCCAATATCGACAACCGGCCTTATTGGCAGTACGACGCGGTGATGGACAGCCGCACCCGCCCCGCCCATGCGGCGATGGACGGCCTGGTGTACCGCTACGACGATCCGTTTTGGGCAACGTTTTATCCGCCAAACGGCTACCGCTGCCGCTGCTCGGTGACCGCTTTGAGCGAGCGCGATATCGAGCGCGGCGGCTATATTGTCGGCCGCTCCACGCCCGAGAATCTGGCGGAAACGCAGAAGATTTACAACAAAAAAGGCGACAGCTATCCGACAACGGCCTATGTGGCGCCGGACGGCAGCAAGATTACCCCCGATCGCGGCTTTGGCTACAACGCCGGCCGCATGAATTACCGGCCGGATTTGGACAATTACGACCGCGCCCTAGCGCACCAGTTTGCCAAGGCGGAAATGAGCGGGCCTGAGTTTCGGGCGGCGTTTAGGCAACTGCACGATGAGTTTTATCAGGTAAAAGCGCGATTGGGGATTGATGGCAAGCCCGACAAGGCGCAGAAAGTCAAGATACAGAACACGCTATCTAGGGAGCTGAAATTTGCAGCGGGTATTTTGTCTCCCGAGGCACAGGCAGTGACGGGCATGACAAAAAGAACGGTTTGGCTGTCGGACAGTACGCTGGTTAAACAGGTGGATAGTCGTGAGGGGCAAAATTTTGGTGAGGAATATTACACATTCTTGCCGGATGTCATTGCGCAGCCTGACTATATTTTTCCGAGCAAACATCACGGCAAGCAAAGTTATTTGCTGATAGCGCAAGTGGACGGTAAGAAATTGATGGCTGTTGTGAAATATCTTCCGAGACAGCAAGAGATTTTTTTAGACAGTTTCCGCGTAATTGGGCAGGATGAGCTGAACAGCTATTTGAAGCGGAATAAATAAAACAGTCATCAGGCAAGTCTGCCGCTAGCTTGCACACGCTCATTTTGATTTTGGGCACCAACCCCAATTCACAGGGAATTGCAAAAAGGCTGCGGTAGGCAGGTTCACCGCTTTTCTGATGACTGTTTAATAATGATCATATCATGATTGAAATCCAAATCAACAATTTATTTGTCGTACAAAACCAGATTGAACGGCTGGGGCGCGGTTTGGACGACAACCGCTATCTGCTGATGCGGCGCTTGTCCGGCACCATGCACGCGGCGGTGATGACCAATTTCCGCCAGGGCGGCCGCCCCAAATGGCTGGGGCTGAAATACCGCAACGGCAAGCCGCTGGTCGATACCGGCGCTTTGCGCGGCAGCATCACTGAGTTGGCGGACAACGACACCGCCCTGGTCGGCACCAATCTGGTGTATGCCGCCATCCACAATTTTGGCGGCATGGCCGGGCGCGGCAAAAAGGTGCGCATTCCGCAACGCGAATTTTTAACGCTGACGGGGCAGGATAAGCAGGATTTGATGGACGATGTGCAGGATTATTTTGCCGGCCTGATCGGCTGATTTTTAAAAACGGCTCAAAAACGCGCTTTTTAGCGCGCTTTGCATTTGGGGTAAGCAAAGGTATTGTCGAGCCGATAAACGCGCTCTGGCGTTTTCAACGGGGCATCAGGGGCGGTTTTAAAATGTGATGTGCAAACCGGATGTGCGGCGGCCGCTTGGCCGCCTTTTTTTGCGCCCCGAATCGGTCTGAAACACCTCCCCTGCGCCCGCTGCCGGCGGCGGCTGCACAATAAGACCATTGTGAGAGAGTTGCCATGTCCAAAAAAGCATCCCAAACCAAACTGACTCTGGCTGCGTGCAGCTTTGAGGTGCAGCCGCGTGACGGCCGCATCCAGCTTTTGCCCTACGGTGAGTTCCGGGCGATTGACGGCCGCCCCTTTGACGCGCCGGCCTGGTATCTGACCGAGGATAACGGCCGTGATGTGGTCGATCTGGCCAATGCCGCGCGCAATCAGCTGGTGGTCGATTACGAGCACCAGACCCTGCACAAGGAGAAAAACGGCCAGCCCGCCCCTGCCGCCGGCTGGATGCGCTGGCTGGAGTTTACGCCCAAAGGCCTGTTTGCCGATGTGGAGTGGACGGATAAAGCCGCCGCTGCGATTGCGGCCAAGGAATACCGTTATATCTCTGCGGTGTTTAGCTACGACACCAAAGGCTATGTGCGCAAAATCTACCATGCCGCGCTGACCAATTACCCGGCGCTCGACGGCATGGACGAAGTGTTGGCGGCAGCGTCGGCACAGTTTTTAAACCCTGAAACGGAGCAAAACCCGATGAAAGAGTTGTTGCAACAACTGTTCGGCCTGCCGCAGGCGACCGAAGACGAGCTGACGGCGGCATTGACTGCGCTGTTGCAAGCCAAACCGCAAGGCGTTGCCTTGTCTGCCGACATCTTTAAAGAGTTGGCCGACAAAGACAGCCGGATCGCAGCCTTGTCTGCCCTGCCGGCCGCCCAGCCTGACCCGACGCAGTTTGCGCCGGTGGCGCTGGTGCAGGAGCTGCAAAGCCAGCTGGCCGCGCTGACTGCCGAGCGCACTGCCGACAAAGGTGCCGAGCTGATTGCCGCCGCGCTGGCCGCCGGCAAACTGCTGCCCGCGCAAAAGGAGTGGGCGGAGAGCGTACTCAAGCAAGACGGCGGCTTGGCGTTTTTGAGCAGCTATATCGACAACGCGCAGCCCGTGGCCGCGCTGACCGGCACGCAGACAGGCGGCAAGGCGGCCGAAACCGTGGTGGCGCTGACGGCCGAAGAAGCGGCTGCTGCCAAAATGCTCGGTATGAGCCATGCCGAGTTTGCCAAAATCAAAACCGAAAAGGACGATAAATAATGGATAAATCAGCCATTTTAACCGCCATCACAGCGGCTTTCCGCAAGGAATTTATGAACGGCTTGGCTGCGGTTAAGCCGTCGTACACCGCCATTGCTATGATCGTGCCGTCAACCACCGCCATCAACACTTATGCGTGGCTCGGTAAGTTTCCGAAGATGCGTGAGTGGGTGGGCGAGCGCCAGATCGAAAAAATGGGCAAAGAGGCCATGAGTCTGGCTAATAAAAAGTTTGAAGCCACTGTGGGCGTGGAACGCACCGACATCGAAGATGATCAGGTTGGTATGTACCGCCCGATGATGGCCGCGATGGGCGAATCCGCCGCCGCGCTGCCGGATGATTTGGTGTGGGGTCTGCTCAAGCAAGGCAAAACCACCACCTGCTACGACGGCCAATACTTTTTTGACACCGACCACCCCGTAAACAGCAAAACCGACGGCACCGGCAGCAACACGCCCACCGCCAACATCACCACCGGCAGCGATGAAGATGTGCCGAGCTGGTATGTGATTGACGACACCAAAACGCTCAAGCCGCTGGTATTCCAAAGCCGCACGGAGCCCGAATTTGAGACCAAGTTTGATCCCGCCAAATCGGACAAAGTGTTTATGGAAGACGTTTACCTTTACGGCTCGCGCCGCCGCTGCGCCGCCGGCTTCGGCTTGTGGCAACTGGCGCATTTGGCCGAAAAAACCGCGCTGACAAAAGCCAACTTGGAAAAAATCATCGTCAAGATGCAGCGCGTCGAGGCCAACGGCGGCTACAAGCTCGACGTCAAGCCCAGCCTCCTGGTAGTGCCGCCCGAGCTGGAGGGCGTGGCGCGCGAATTGTTGGAGGCCGACAAAATCGACGGCACCACCAACACCTTTAAAGGCCGTCTGAAGCTGCATGTGTCGGTGCATCTGTAACCTTTAACGGTTTCAGACGGCCTTTAAGAGCAGTTTAAAGGCCGTCTGAAACGGGAGACCAATATGGCAAAAAACACCAAACCCACCGAAACCCAAGCGCCCGTGCCCGAGGAAAAGACCGAAGCGTTAAGCGCGCAGGAGCTGGCGACGGCCGTTAAGGATCAGGCTGCGGATGTGCAGGCCGAATTGGCCGCTGCACGCGCCGAAATCGACGAGCTGACCGCCAAGCTGACCGATGCCGAAGACGAAAAAGAAGCCTTGGCGCGAGAATTGCGCGCGCTGCGCAGTCAGGCGGACAAAGCCGATAAAAAAGCCGACAGCCGCGAGGCGCTGTTGGTGCGCGCAGCCAAAGGCAAAGAGCTGTGGCGCGGCGGCGTGTTGTTTACCGACCAATGGCAGACCGTGAAACGCGCCGAAGTGGGCGAAACCGCTTGGGCACGCATCACCGGCGAGCCGGCGCTTGAGCGCAAAGAGGCCGAGTAATGGCTTACGCCACCGTGGCCGATATGGTTGACCGCTTCGGCGATCTCGAGATGATCGAGATGACCGACCGCCATCACAGCGGCGCGGTCAATCAGGAGGTGGCCGCTGTTGCCCTGGCGGATGCCAGCGCCGAAATCGATGCCTATCTGGGGCGCTTTGCGCGGCCGTTTGAGGAGGTGCCGCCCATCCTTAAGCGTCTGTGCTGCGACATTGCCCGCTACCGGCTGACTGCCGCCAACGGGGTGTTGATCACCGAGGAGATCCGCAACCGCTATCAAATCGATGTGCTCAACCTGCTCAAGGCGCTGGCCAAAGGCGATTTGCAGCTGGGCGCGGACGGCAGCGATGACGGACAGGCGGCTACTGCCGACAGCGGCGTGATGTTTACCAATGCCAAAAACAGGATCTTTGCCCGTGATAACCCGGATCGAGCAGCAGATTAGCGACCGCCTGCGGCGCGGATTGGGCCGTTTGGTGCGGACGGTCAAAAGCTATAACGGCGAGTTGGACGATTTGCCGGCCAGCATCCACACCCTGCCTGCGGTGTGGGTAACCTACGGCGGCAGCCGGATTGACACACCGTCCGCCGGTCAGCGCCGCTATCAGGATCAGGCCGAGTTTGTGGTGATGTGTGCCACGCGCAGTCTGCGCAGCGAGCAGTCGCTGCGGCAAGGCGGTGTGGATTGGCGCGAGATCGGCAGTAACGACTTGATTTATGCGGTGCGCCGCCTGCTCGACGGGCAGCGTTTGGGTTTGGCCGACAGTCGCGGCCTTATGCCCAAGGCCGTGCGGCCGATTGTCAAAAACACTTTGGTGCAGGCGGCGACATTGAGCGTGGTGGCCGTGGAATACACCTTGCGATTTGACAGCTGCCCCTTGGATAACGACCGCTATCCCGAGCGCACCGATGACCCTGCGCACCCCGATTATCTGTTTACCAAATATCAGGGCGAGCTCTCCGAGCCGTGGCCGTGGTTTGAGGTGATGGACGGATTGATTTTTGACCCGGCAAGCGGCGCAAACGTGCCGCTTGAGCTGGATTTGAGAAAGGATAAGGCATGAGCCTGATTAGCGTTAAGGCGGCAAACGGCCTGCGTGTGCCGCTGGAGGGTAACCCCCACGAATACATCGGCCAAGAGCCGGTGCAGGTGGACGGCGAGAGTCTGTATTACCGCCGTTTGCTGGCCGACGGCGATTTGCTGCCGGTAAGCGGCCGTCTGAAAACCCCGAAATCCCAAGGAGCAAGTCATGGCGACTGAGCATATCTCGTTTGACACCATTCCGGGCAGCCTGCGTGTGCCCGGCCAATACATCGAATTTAATACCCGCACCGCCGTGCAGGGTCTGCCGCAAAACCCGCAGAAAGTGCTGCTGCTCGCGCCGATGAACGGCGGCAGCCAGCCGCCTCTGACGCCGGTGCAGCTTTACAGCGATGCGCAGGCGGGCGATCTGTTCGGCCGTGGCTCTTGGGCGCAGCTGATGGTGCGCCAGGCGTTTGGCAATAACGCCTATCTGGATTTAACCGTCATCGGCCTGCCCGACCATGATTCCGGCGTGGCCGCTACCGGCCGCATCACGCTGGCCGGCACGGTGGCAACCGCTGCGGCGGTGTCGGTGAGCATCGGCGGCCAGTCGGTCAGTGTGGCGGCGCAAGGCGGTGAGCAGGCGTCTGCAGTGGCCGCGCGCCTGCAGGCGGCAATCAACCATGCCGCGCTGCCAGTCAGCGCAGCGGTATCCGACGGCGTGCTGTCACTCACTGCCCGCTGCAAAGGCGAGATCGGTAACGAGGTTGCCTTGTCCGCCGATGCCGGCAACAGCGGCTTGAGCATCGAGGTGTCGGCTATGGCGCAGGGTGCGGTCAATGCGGATATTGCGCCCGCTTTGGCCAAAGTGGCCGGCCGCCAATACCACATCATCGTCTGCCCGTTTGCGGACGATGCTAATCTCAAGGCGTTGTCCAACCATATCGGC
Source organism: Bergeriella denitrificans NBRC 102155 (assembly GCF_001592185.1). GTDB lineage: Bacteria > Pseudomonadota > Gammaproteobacteria > Burkholderiales > Neisseriaceae > Neisseria > Neisseria denitrificans. Next base: position 32,726 of record NZ_BCWL01000003.1, on the reverse strand, counting down.
CAGGTATCCAACGCCATCGAGCAGCGCGGCTGCATCGGCGTGATCGGCCACCGCAGCACCATGACGGCAGGCGCGGCCATGACCGCCAAGCTCAACGACGGCCGCATTACCTGCGCCTGGTATAAGGGCGCGGCCGAGGCCAATGCTATTTTGGCCGCCGGTTATGCGGCGGTGCTGGCGGCCGAAGAAGACCCGGCGCGCCCGCTCAACACGCTGGAGATTAAGGGTTTGGGCATCACCGCTGATGCTGACTGGCCGCTGTTTAACGAGTGCAACAGCGCGCTTTATAACGGCCTGACCCCGTTAACCGTGGTGGCGGGCAAGGTGCAGATTATGCGCGCGGTATCGACCTACACCAAATCGGCCGCCAACGTTGACGACCCGTCTTTGCTCGACATCACCACCATCCGCACGCTGGATTATGTGCGCCGCTCGGTTAAGGAACGCATCGCGCTGCGTTTCCCGCGCGACAAGCTCTCCGACCGTTTGCTGCCCAAAATCCGCAGCGAGATTTTGGATGTGCTCTACAAATTGGAGCAGGCCGAAATCATCGAAAACGTCGAGGCCAACAAAGCCAAGCTCTTGGTGGCACGCAGCCTGCAGGATGCCAACCGCGCCAATGCGGTTATCCCGGCTGATGTGGTCAACGGCCTGCACATTTTTGCCGGCCGCATCGACCTGATTCTTTAACCCCGGGCGGCCGAAAGGCCGTCTGAAAACCAACCGAAAGGGACATTATGAGCGATGCAACCTACGCCGGCGCCGTGATCATGGAGGTTAACGGCCGCGATATCGAGATCATCAGCATCAAGCCGCAAACCACCACCGGCCGAAAACCCGTAAAAACCATGAACCGCGCCGGCCGCGTGCTGGGCTACGCCGACGGCGTGACCGAGCACAAACTGAGCGTGACTGCCGCCATCCCGATTGACGGCACCGCCATCGATTGGGATAACATCACCAAGGCCAAAATTACCATCTACCCCATCAACAAAGAGGACAAGCGCGTGTCGTATATCGATTGCTTTACGATCGAGACCAGCGAGCAGTACGAGGCCGATAACGAGGCGCGCATCGATATTGAGATGGGCGCCTTGGATAAAGTAGTGGAGTAAGCGTATGCACACATTTGATCTGACATGGGGCCTGCCCCATAACGGCCGCACCTGCCGCCGTGCCGTGCTCCGCCCACTGACCATCGGCGGCGAGCTGGCCGCCATCGCCGAAATCGACGAGCTGCCGCCTTTGGCCGACGATGCTGCCGCGAGCGCCCAAACCGAGCGCGGCGTGCGTGAAACGCTGATTTACTGGTCGCACCAAATCAGCATCGAGGGCGTGCCGCCTGATGTGCTGACCGCCGATTATCTGATGGATAATCTGGTGAGCGAGGATTACAAGCAAATCCTCGGCGAAATGGCGATACTGGTAAAAAAATCCACCGCCGCTTCGGACGGCCACGCGCCGGACGAAACGGCGGCGCAAGCGGAAACTGGCGCTTAAGCCATAAAAACTACCGGCAGTCGGTGATTCTGATGGCCAAAGCCGGCATCGGCGCGGCCGAAGTGCGGGAAATGTGCCATGCCGAGCTGGCGGCCTGGTTTGACGATATCCTGCAGAGCCTTGGGGTTAAGCGGCCGTCAGCCGGCGGCGAGGGCATGATTATTTCCCGCCGTCAGTCCAAGCCGCAGGATTAGGCCGTCTGAAAAATGATTTGGCTTTGGCCTTGATCTTGGGCGCGTGCGACGGCCAGTCGGCGCGGATAATAAACAGTTGTCGGCATCAAAAGGGATGTAGGGGCTGAAACCCTTTAAATCCTGTTTCAGACGGCCTTTAAGCCATAATTAACCGTGAGTTAATGTGAGCTTAGAGGCCGATTTTTTATGTCTAGTGCAAATATGAAGCTGGTTCTGTCCCTGACCGGACGGGATGACGGCGCAGTCAAGTTGTTGCGCGAAACCGAGCGGCAGCTGCTTAAAAGCAAACTGTCCCGCGAGCAGTTGGCGCGCAGCAACCGACCTTATGAGGCGGCTGGCATCCGCTCGGAGCGGGCGATCCAGCGCGAAATTTTACAAACGCAGGCGGCATTCCGCCGTTTGGCGCGCAGCGGCACGGCCTCGCAAAATGATTTGCAGCGCGCGGCGGTGGCCACTAAAAACCGTATCCGCGAGCTGACCGCCGAACTGAATCAGGGAATTGAGGCGCAAGGCCGCTGGGGCAAGGGCTTGCAGGCGGTCGGCCGTGTCGGTGCCGGCGTGCTTGCCGGCAGTATGGCGGCTTACGGCGTGCTTAAGCCGGCAATGGATGACAAAAAGCAGGTCAACGCCAATATCAACCAAGTGGCACGCCAGGCGTTTATCGAGGATGAGAGCAAATCTGCCGAGTGGATTGCCACGCAGGGCGCGGAGCAAGTTAAGAGTCTGGCCTTAGAGCTGATCCGGGCCAATGGCGGTAATCACGATTCGGCGCTGGGTATGATTAGCGCCATGATGACCAACGGCATGAGTTTTAATGAGGTTAAGTCTGACGCGCAAACCTCTTATGCTGCCATGATGGCCGCCAGCGAAAACGGCCAATACAACCCCGACGACACCGCGAAAATCATGAAAGTGTTTAAGGATGCGGGGTTTAACGGCAAAGATTTGGGATTGGCCTTTGAAAAGGCTTTGCAGTCTGGCTTGGACGGCAACTTTGAAATTGCCGATATGGTGCGCGAGTTACCTGCTCTGCTGCCGATGGCGCAGCAGGCCGGCCTGACGGGGATGCAGGGATTGGAGTATCTGCTGGCGATGCTGCAGTCGTCGGCCAATAAATCGGGCAGCACCGGCGAGGCGGCAACGGATGTCCGTAATGCGCTGAGTAAAACCTTGTCGGCGGATACTGTGAAACGGCTGAAGGATCTGGAAAATCCCAACAGCCCCGGCAAGGGTATTGATTGGGAGGGATCGGTTTTAAGGGGTAAGGCCAACGGCGAAAACGCGGTGCAGGTGCTGACCCGTCTTGTTGATCAAATGTTGGCCAAAGACCAAGAGTTTGCCGCCTACAAGGCTAAAGCCGATGCCGGCGATAAAACCGCTCTCGACCAAATGAACATCATGCGCGGCTTTGTGCTGTCTAAAGTCATGCCCGACCTGCAGGCCAAAAACGGCCTGCTGGCTGCCTCCGATAAGGAGCAGATGGATATCTACATGAAATCTCTGGCTGGCGTTACCCCCGATAACGGCAAGGTCGACCGGCTCAACGAAGCGCGGATGATGACCGATGCGGCGCAGCAGGAGCGGGATAAGTCCATCGCCATGCTGACGGAGAGTATGACTGAGCCGCTGATCGCGTTTGAGACCGGTATCGCCGGGCTGTCCGCCGAATTTCCGAATACCACCCTGGCCTTGCAGGCGCTGGCGGCGGCGGCAACGGCTGCGGCCGTGGCGCAGGGCGCCATGGCCGTTTTATCGCGCGGCGGCGGTAAGGGTGTGGCCGGTGCGGTGAGTGCCGGTGCGGCGGGGGTCGGCCGTGCGGCGGCGGGTGCGGGTAAGCTTGCCGGCCGTGCCGCGCCGGTGTTGGCGGTGGGCATGGGTGTGCTGGATGCCGTCAATATTGAGCGGCGCAGCGATTTGAGCCGCGCCGAGAAGAATGCCGCGCAGGTGAGCAATGCCGGCGAGACCGGCGGCGGTTTGGCCGGTGCGCTGGCGGGCGGCAAGTTGGGTGCGATGATCGGCACGGCCATTGCGCCGGGTATTGGCACGGCGGTGGGTGCGGCTTTGGGCAGTATCGGCGGTGGGTTGCTCGGCACCTTTGCCGGCGGCTGGCTGGCCGGCAAGATCAACGGCGCCGGTGAGTCGGCGCGCAACCGGGTGCCCGAGGCGGCCAAGCCGGCTCCGCTGCAGCCTGCGGCCAAGCCTGCGCCTTTGGCGGCGGCCGCGCCTCCCGCCCCGCCGAAAGCGGTGGAGCCGCCGGAAAAACTCACGCCGGTTATCGCGGCGCAGACCACCGCCTACCAAACAGCCATTACCGCGCAAACGGCGCAATACCAAGCGGCGGTGGCGGCCGATACCGCGGCGGTAACGTCTGCGCTCTCCGCCATCAACGGCGTTTTGGCCGAGTTGAATCAAACCATCAACAACAATATGACGGTGCACCTTGATGGTCGTGTGATTGCCAACGAGGTATCCCGCCATCAGGTGGCCATGTTTGGCCGGGGAGCGGCGCAATGAGCAGTTGGCATACGATTTTACAAGACGCTTCTTACAAGGGCGTCGGCTTTGAGGTGATGGCGCTCGACGAGAGCAACGGCAAGGCGCTGGTCGAGCACGCGCGGGCGTTTACCCAGGGTGTCGAGTTGGAGGATATGGGCACCAGCGGCCGCCAGGTGCAGGTGTCGGCGGTGTTTTACGGCAAGCAATACAGCAGCCGTCTGCTGCGGCTGCTGGAGGCACTCGAAGAGCCGGGCGCCGGGGTGTTGGTGCATCCGGTTTGGGGGCGCCTGAACAATATGCTGGCCGCGTCGTGGAGCTACCGCCATGACGCGGAAAACGTGGATTACGCCACCATCGATGTGACCTTTCGCGAGGCGGCCGAAGCGCAAAAAATCTTTGTTTTTGAAAACCATTTTCTGATGGCGCTCGAGCGGCTGATTGCGCGGATCGATGCCTACCGCATGGCGGCGGTGGGGATGATTGATGCGCTGCTGGCCATGCGCCAGGGGTGCTCTGCGCTGTGGGGGAGCGCTTTGGGCTTGTGGAGCACGCTGCGCGGTGTGTTTGCGGCGGTGCGCCAGTTGTTGCAGGCGGATGCACGGCAATATCCCGATCATGCCGCAGGAGTTTACCGCTCGGAGAATTTTGCCGCCGATGCGGCGGCGGTGTTTGCCGATTTGGAGCGGATGTGCCGCGCGGGGATTGCGGCGACGGCCGCCGTGCAGGCCGACGGAGTGGCGCAGGCCGACAGCCGCAGCGTGCGTCTGCGCTTTGATGCGGCCTTGGATTTGGTTGATGCGCTGTCTGAACTGCCGCGTCAGGTGCTGGCTGGCAGCAATACTGCCCTGCGGCTGCAGCGCATCACTTATGCCCAGTCGCAGGCGGTGGCGCAGATGCTGCGTTTGTGCACACTGTCGTCGCTAATTTCGGTTGGCCAAATCCTGATTGAGACCTACGGCGAGGAGATGACGGCGCCGGAGTTAATGTATATCAACCGCGTTTTGCGCCAACGGGTGCAGCGCGAGATTGATGCGCTGCGCCAGTCGCTCGCCGCAGCCCGTGCCGTGTCGGCGGCCGAGGCCGATAGGCTGTATCCCTTGGTGCACCAATGCAGCGAGACTTTACGCGAGTGTGCCGGCCAGGTTAACGAGTTGGTGCGTGCGGCGATCAACCGTAAGCCGCCGCTGATTGTGCGGCCGTCGCCGTTATCGGGCACAGTGCATCAGTTGGCGTTTGCGCTTTATGGCGACATCGGCCGCGCGCCGGAATTGGTGCGCCTCAATCCGCATATCACGCATCCGTCGTTTATCCGACAAGGAGTATTGATTAATGGCTACGCACGATAAGCCCTATCCCTACGGCAACACAGTGGTGGTGCGGATTGGCGGTCAGGAGCACCGCGACTGGCTCTCTTACGATATAGACAGCGATTTTTTGATCCCTGCCGATGGCTTTGATTTTGAGTTGGGCCTGCCTGAGGGGCAGGAGGTGCCGGATTTGAGCGGCGAGCAATGCGAGGTGGTGGTCAACGGCGAGACGGTATTGACCGGCATTATCGGCAGCCAGCACCACGACAAAAGCAAAGGCAGTCGCAGCCTGCGCCTGAGCGGCCGCGATTTGGCCGGCCTGCTGGTGGATTGCTCCGCACCGCAGCTTAATGTTAAGGGCATGACGGTGCTGGATGCGGCCAAAAAGCTGGTCGAGCCGTGGCCGCAGATCAAGCAGGTGGTGCTGCGCGCGGAAAAAAACGACACGCTGGATAAGATCGATATCGAGCCGGGCGAGAGTGTGTGGCAGGCACTCACCCATTTGGCTAACTCGGTCGGCCTGCATCCTTGGATGGAGCCGGACGGCACCTTGGTGGTCGGCGGCGCGGATTATGCCGGCGAGCCTGTGGCCACCTTGTGCTGGAGCCGTCATGACAAGCGGCGCAATGTGGAGCGTGTCAGCATTGAGCGCGACAGCGACAACCGCTACAGTGAGGTTACCTTTTTGGCGCAGTCCCACGGCCGCAGCGGCAACAGTGCCAAGCACGATCTCAAATGGGTGCATACCGACCCGACCATGACCCTGCATAAGCCCAAAACGGTGGTGGTGTCGGATGCCGATAATCTGGATGCGCTGCAGCGACAGGCCAAAAAGCAGTTGGCCGATTGGCGGCTGGAGGGCTTTACGCTCAACATCACGGTGGGCGATCACAAAACCGATTCCGGTAAGCTGTGGCAGCCCGGTCAGCGCGTGCACGTGATCGATGAGGAGGACGGCATTGATGCCATCTACTATCTGATGGGGCGGCGCTTTAATTTAAGCCGCTCGGGCGGCACTACCACCGAGCTGCGGCTCAAAGAGGACGGTGTGTGGACGCCCGATGCCTACCCCAAAAAAGCCGAGGCCGCCAGACGGCGCACCGGCCGCAAAAAAGGCGTAACCGACAAGCGCAAAACGGGCGGCCGCGCCAAATCACCGGCCCGCAAAACCAGAGAAACGGCGGTGTTTGAATGAGTTTGAGCAAGTTGGCTAAAAAGACCAAAGCCGTGGCCGCCGGGGTGGGCGATGCGGTAAGGCAGGCATTTCGCGGCAAAATCGCCTTGGTATCGGCGGGCGAGCCGGTGCAGCGCGTGCAGTTGAGTGCGCTGGCCGACGAGACGCTGCAAGATGTGGAGCACCTGCAGCAATTCGGCTTTACCAGCCACCCGCCGGAGGGCACGGAGGCCGTGATTATCCCCTTGGGCGGCGCGACCTCGCACGGCGTGATTGTTGCCACCGAGCACGGCAACTACCGCGTCAAGGGTTTGGCGGGAGGCGAAGTGGCGGTGTACGACCAGTCGGGCAGCAGCATCACGCTCAAGCAGGGGCGGCTTATTAAGATCGATTGCGACAAGCTGGAGATCGCCGCGCCGGGCGGTGTGAAGATTGACGCGCCAAATGTCCAATGCACGGCGCAGCTGACCGCCCAAGGTCAGATCAACGGCAACGGCGGCATGGCCGTGCAAGGCGGCAGCGGTGCGAAATTTACCGGCGCTATCGAGCACACCGGCGATTTTGCCAACAAGGGCAAAATCAGCAACAACGGTGTGGACATCGGTGCCGGCCACAAACACAGCGAGACCAACGGCGCGGAAACCGGCGGAGTTGTCGGGTAGTTGTTTGGCCGTTTGCAGGCAGCCTTAGGGCTGCTTTTTTTGCGCCTGTTTTCAGACGGCCTAAGGGTGTGAAGCGCGTACTCTTCGGGCGGCCGCCTGAAAAACGCAACAATCGCGTTATGGATAAAGAGTTAAACCCGCTCACTGGCGATTACACCGGCCGCACCATCGATACCCTGCAAAACGCCGTCTATATCCGGCTGCGCACCCCTTTAGGCACTTGGTGGGCAGATCGTACCGTCGGCTCGCTGCTGCATTTGCTCGAGCGCGAAAAAGACGTGGCGCGGGTGGCGCAGCTGGCCGAGCAGTATGCGCAAGAGGCTTTACAGCCGATTGTCGACAGCGGCCGCGCCGAGCGCATCGATGTGGCGGCGGAGCAGCCGCACAACGGCAGCCTGATACTGCGCATCCGCGTGCAGACGGCCGCCGGCGGGTTTGACTACCGGCACAAAGTGCCTGTGATTTAAAGGTGGTTTAAAGATGTTTCAAACGCCGACTTTTGAGGAGATCCGCGAGGCGATTTTGCGTGATACGCGCTCGCTTGATCCGACGGCCGACACCAGCGCCGACAGCGACCATTTTGTGCACGCGAGCCGATTGGCCAGCTGCGCTGTCGGCCAGTATGCCCATCAGGTTTGGGTGGTTCGCCAGATTTTCCCCGACACGGCCGATACCGAGTATCTCGAGCGCCACGCATCCTTGCGCGGCCTGCGCCGCCGCAGCCCAACCACGGCCGCAGGCGTGGCCGTGTTGTTTGGTAATGGCGGTGCCCAAGTGCCGGCCGGGCTGCAAATCAAGCAAGGCAACCGTTTTTACCGCACCACTGCCGCCGGTCAAATAGCGGGAGACGGCCAAGTCAGTGTAGCCATTACCGCCGATGACGCCGGCGAATCCTACAACGTAAGCGATGCATCGGCGCAGCTGATGGCACCGCCTGCCGGCGTGTCGGCCGACTGCCGCATCAGCGCGGCGGGCGGAACCGATGCCGAGAGCGATGCCTCGCTTTTGGCGCGCCTGCTGGAGATCATCCGCCGCCCGCCCGCCGGCGGCAACCGCCACGACTACAAAAACTGGGCGCTCAGCGTGGACGGCGTGACCAGCGCCTATGTTTACCCGCTGCGGCGGGGACTGGGGACGGTCGATATCGCCATCACATCCGCCGGCGGCGTGCCGAGTGATGAGATTGTGCAGGCGGTGCAGGCCTATATCGACGAGATGCGGCCGGTAACTGCCAAAAGCAGCCTGGTGCTCAAGCCTGATGTCACAAACGTGCCGGTGGCCGTGCAGGTTAAGGTTGATGGTATGGATTTGCAGGAGGCGCAAAGCCGCATCGAGGCGGCGCTGCTTGAGTATTTTGATGCCTTGATCCCCGGAGACGGCCTGATTGTGTCGCAGATCGAGGCGGTGATTAGCAATGTGGGCAATATTACCGACCGCCGTGTGTCCAGCCCGTCGGCCAACCGCGATGCCGATACGGTCAGCCGTATCGAGTGGTTTAAGCTCGGCCGCGTTACCGTGAGTCTGATGTGATGGATTACACCCAAACCCTACTGGGCTTGCTGCCGCCCGTGTCTTATGCGCCCAATGCCGGCCGCGTGCGCTCGCAGGCGCAAACCGACGGCCGCGTGCTTAATGCGGTGGCCGAGTCGGCCGCGCAGACGCTGGGTGCGGCTGATCCGCGCACGGCAGGTAATGCCCTGGCCGACTGGGAGCGCGTGCTCGGCCTGGACGGCACGGGCAAGCCCTATCAGCAGCGGCTGGCCGAGGTGCTGGCCAAGATCAACGCTACCGGCGGCTTGAGTATCCCGTACTTTATCCGCCTGGCCGAGGCGGCCGGCTACCGCATCAGCATTGAGGAGCCGCAGCCCTTTCGGGCGGGCGAAAACCGCGCCGGTGACCGCATCGCGCCCGAAGACATTATCTGGTCGTGGCGGGTCAATGTTGAGGGCAATAGCCAACAGGTTTGGCTGTTCCGCGCCGGCGCATCGGCCGCAGGCGGGCGGCTGTCGGAATACGCCGATGCGGTGATTGAGAGCATTTTTGAGGATTTAAAACCCGCCCACACCTGGGTGGGCTTTGCATACGGAGCAGACAATGCGTGAGATTAATACCCAAGACAAGCGCTTTATTGACGGCAACGGCCGCGACGTATTGGGCACGGTGGTAACGGCCGATTGGCTCAATGCCGTGCAGGACGAGCTGACCGGTCTGGTGCGCGGCTTCGGCGCGCAGGTTGCGCCGGGCACGCCGAATCAGATCTATCAACTGGTCAGCACGGCGCTTAATTCGATGGCCAGCAACAGAGTCATCATCAATGCCGGTAGCGGCATAATCGGCGGCGGGGATTTGACGAGCAGCCGTATGCTGTCGCTGGGCATACCCTCGACCTTGACCGACAAGACAACCAACGCCACTACGAGCAACTCCCACACGCATGAGTTGGCCCGGGCCAGTACGACGGCGGCGGGTATTGTGCGTCTTAACGATACACTCACGAGCACGGCCACCGATCAGGCGCTGACGGCGGCGCAGGGCAAGGCGCTTAATGAGGCCAAGCTTAACGTCGGCGCGCTCAAGTACACTCATAAAGCCGTGCCTGGCGCCGCGACTGTTTACACATTGGATTTTGGCAACAAGCAAAGCCTGATCGATTTGATGGGCAGCGATTATGTAGGCTACGGCCATTTTGAGACCACCCTGCACAACTCATCGACAAGTCACACCCTTATAAACGCACCGCTTGACGGCGTGCGGAGCGCCCTGCATCTCACGCTGTATTTGATGGGCGCCCACTCATTTATGGAGGTCGTCTATTTATCGTCCGGGCGCCGCTTTTATTCGATTTTTAATTTTGGGCAGGAGTCTTGGGCTCCTGCGTGGATCGAGCTTATCAGCACACGTCGTCTGACCGATGCGGCCAACGTTGACGACTCGACCATCGCGGCATCGGCCCGCGCGCTTAAGCTGGTGGCCGATGGCGCGGCGTCAGCCAGCACCGTCATCACTGCCGGTAACGGCTTAACCGGCGGCGGCACTCTGGGCGCCAACCGTACCATCACTCTCGGCACACCCGGCACCATCACCGGCACAACTGGCAACACCACCACTACTACCAGTCACACCCACGCCATTCAGTGGGCGACGACCGGCGTGGCCGGCGTTGTCCAGCTCTCCACCGCCACCAACTCGACCGCCACCAACATGGCGGCCACGCCCTCGGCGGTTAAGGCCGCTTACGACCAGGCGGCGGCCAAAGTGACCAACTTAAGCAACGGCACCAATGCGCTCGGCATGCGCTGGGACAACTCGCGCATTTTTGTGCGCGTGGACAACACTGATTTCCCGGTTGCCACAACCGCCGATGTGGCGGCCGCAATGCCGCCTGGCACGGTCATTTATTTTGCGGGTCTTGTGCCGCCTAACGGTTTCCTTAAGTGCAACGGCGCACAGGTATCGCGTGCCACCTATGCCGGCATCTTTGCCGCCATCGGTACCACCTACGGTGCGGGAAACGGCTCAACAACTTTTAACCTGCCCGACCTGCGGGGCGAGTTTATTCGGGGCTACGACGACGGGCGTACCGTGGACAACGGGCGCGTACTGGGTAGCTGGCAAGCAGATGAGCTGCGCTGGCATGACCACATTTACCGCCGTGGGCACCTGTCCAATTCGGTCGCCTGGGAGCGTGTGGAGGCCAGCCGCGACAGAAGCGCATCGCTGTATGACGGCGACGGCCGTTTTGACGACCCCGGCGATCGGGTATCTACGGCGGCGTTCGGCGGCGTCGAAACCCGCCCCCGCAACCTCGCCTTACTCGCCTGTATCAAAATTTAAGGCAGTCTGAAAATCATCAAATTAAAGGATAAAAAATGACACAAATCCAATGGACTAAACCCGTCTGCCAGCTGGATGCAGACGGTCTGTATCTCGGCCCGGCCGAGGCGGATCTTGACGTGCACGCCCGCGACGGCAGCTACTTGGTACCCGGCGGCTGCATCGACACCGCCCCGCCCGAGCCGCGCGACGGCCACGCCGCCCGCTGGACGGGCGAGGCTTGGGAATACATCCCTGATCACCGCGGCAAAACCGCCTACAACATTAATGACGGCAGCGCCGTGCAGATTGAGAGCGTGGGCGAGCTGCCCGCCGAGCTGACCCTTGACCCGCGTCCGAGCGAGGCGCATGAGTGGCGCAAAGGTAGATGGACGCTCAATCAGGCCAAAGCCGCCGAGCTGGCCGCCGCCGAGCTGGAGCAGGCCAAGCGCGACAAACTGCTGGCTCTGAACCAGTCCGCGCAAGACTACATTAATGCCGTCGCTGGCATCGATCTGCTGCCGGACTTTGAGGTGCGCACATGGACTTTGCAGGCGCTCGAGGCCAAAGCCTGGGCGGCCGACCCCAATGCTCCCACACCAACCTTGGACACCATTTCCGCCGCCCGCTCCATCCCTGCTGACATCCTGAAACAAAAAGCGCTTGAAAAAGCGCTGGCTTTTGAGCAACTCACGGCAACGGTAGTCGGTTTCAGACAGGCTATTGAGTCGCAGATCAAGCAAGCGGAAGACATGGACCAGCTGGCGGCGATTGAGTTTGCATTCGGCGGCCGTTAAAGGGGGCTTTATGGTGCGTATTTTCGTTGCTTTTTACCGTGGCCGTAAGAGCGGTTACAGCCCTCAATCGCTACTGTATCGCAGCATCGATTGGCTGATCCGCCGCGCAACGCGCGGCCAGTACAGCCATTGCGAGATCGCCGTTTCTCAAGCCAACGGCCGCTTTATGTGTTATTCCGCCAGCCTGCGCGACGGCGGTGTACGGCGTAAAGCCATGGCGCTACCCACTGATAAATGGGACTTGGTGCCCATTTCAGGCGATCTGCTGCCGTGGGTGGAGGAGTTCTACCGGCACACCCAAGGCCAGCCATACGACCTTGGGGGCGCATTGGGCGTCGTTATCCCGGTGCACCAGCGCCTTAACAAGTGGTTTTGCTCGGAGTGGGTCGGCCACGCTCTAGGGGTTTCCGAGTCGCATCAACTGAGCCCCAACACCTTATTTTCGCGCATCGCGCCCGACCCATAAATGACAAGGCTGCCGGAGTTCTCTCGGCAGCCTTTTTTATGTGGGTTTGAGCAGTATTTAAATTATGTTTAAATACTGATTCGCGGCGCAAAAGCTAATGTCCAATGGTGCAAAAGTTAGCGGCGCGTTACACTTTCGGTTTATTTAATTCAAGTTATTTAACGGATGCGTTCAGCTGTCGCGTCCCAGCAGACGGTTGGTTGCAGAGCGTGCCTGCTCGCGGATATCGTCGGTAAGGTAGGCTTTCATTTGGCTGTACACCAGGGTAATCACGGCGATGTCGTCGCTGAAGCCCAAGGGACCGAGCAGGTCGGGAATGCTGTCGATGGGGCTGAAAAAGTAAACCAGCGCGCCCAGCACAATCATTTTGGCGCGTTTGGGGGGGTGCGGCGATTTCCACAAATAATACAGTGCGTAAAGCTGGCGGACGACGGGTGCGCCCAAGCGTCCGGCAAAGCGGGCGAGCTTGCGTAAAAAGCCGGGTTCGTCCAGCTTTTTGCGGCGGAATTTGGGAATGAACTCTTCGGGAGACGGGCGTTCGTTATCGGTCATGCCAAGCCTTTCGGTCGGGAAAAATGTTGCGGGAAAGGGTCAAACAATCACAAGGGAATACGCCGCCAGTATAGGGTCGAAATATGAAAAGAAACGTCAGTATTGTGCAGTTTCATGCAATCCGGCCGTCTGAAAAATACGCTGCCGTTTTCATACGGCCTGTTGCGGACGGAGCAGGGTGATGACGGCTTGCCGCACGGTTTCATTCATCAGCCGTCAGGCGCAAAAGCGCGGATTTCGGGCATATCGCGCTATCGGCGTGCTGTGCTTGGGTAGGGATTGTTGCGTTTACGCACGCGGGCGCGTGTTGACAGTTTAGGCCGTCTGAAAACGGGCGCTTATGCCCCACGGCGGCTTTTTAATATGGAAACGATGCCGGTGTGCGGGGAAAGATGCGGTTTTATCTGTTTGTATTTTATATATTTTAACGGATTGCATCGGCAGCGGCGGTATAAATGAAGCGGCGGGGCGGGGCGGCGGCTACTGCGACTTTTGTAAAAATTTATTAGATTGTTGACGGATTGGGCTGTTCAGAAGGGCGTAAAGCGTGTAAATTATAGGGTGTAATTCGGTGTAGCCGTATGCCGCGCCGGTTTTGAGAAGAAAATAATGACAGAGGAACAGACTTATGGCTGCCAAAGCACGTCCAGTCCATTTGGATCTGACCAAGATCCGCCAGCCGATTCCGGCTATTGTCTCCATTCTGCACCGTATCAGCGGTGTGCTGCTGTTCATCGCCCTGCCGCTGCTGCTGGGCTTGCTCGCCGCCTCTTTAGACCGCGAGTCGGTGTTTGAATCTTATCTGCAATTCATTGCCAATCCGATTGTGAAGCTCGGCCTGATTGTTCTGCTGTGGGCGTTTCTGCACCATGCGTGTGCGGGTACGCGCTTCCTGTTTTTGGACGCGCACAAAGGTTTGGATTTGAAAACCGCGCGTCTGACGGCCAAAATCGTATTGGCCTGTTCGCTGACTTTGACCGTAGTGATTGGAGCATTGTTATGGTAGATCGTAAATTGGCCGGTGCCCATTACGGCTTGAAGGACTGGGCTGCGCAACGCGTTACCGCAGTGGTGATGCTGGTTTATACCGTTGCTTTGGTGGTGTTCCTGCTGCTGCTGCCGAACGAACACGGCGCATGGCAGGCGTTTTGGAATAATGCGTGGGTGAAACTCTTTACCCAAATTACCTTTGTGGCGCTCTTCCTGCACGCTTGGGTCGGCATCCGCGATTTGTGGATGGACTATGTGAAGCCGTTCGGTATCCGTTTGTGTCTGCAGGCTGCAACCATCGTATGGTTGGTGGCGTGCTTGGTTTATTCTGTTAAAGTGATTTGGGGGTAAGTAGTATGGGATATCCTGTCCGTAAGTTTGATGCCGTGATTGTCGGCGGTGGTGGTGCAGGTTTGCGTGCTGCTCTCCAATTATCCAAATCCGGCTTGAATTGTGCCGTATTGTCCAAAGTCTTTCCGACCCGTTCGCACACCGTGGCGGCTCAAGGCGGTATTTCCGCTTCTTTGGGTAACGTGCAGGAAGACCGTTGGGACTGGCACATGTACGATACCGTAAAAGGTTCGGACTGGCTGGGCGACCAAGATGCGATTGAATTTATGTGCCGCGCGGCGCCGGAAGCCGTGATTGAGCTGGAACACATGGGCATGCCTTTTGACCGCGTGGAAAGCGGCAAAATCTACCAGCGTCCGTTTGGCGGCCATACTGCCGAACACGGTAAGCGCGCGGTAGAGCGTGCTTGTGCCGTGGCCGACCGTACCGGCCATGCCATGCTGCATACGCTGTACCAGCAAAACGTCCGCGCCAATACCCAATTCTTTGTGGAATGGACTGCGCTTGATTTGATTCGTAATGAAGACGGCGATGTGGTCGGCGTAACCGCGATGGAAATGGAAAGCGGCGAAGTCTATATTTTCCACGCCAAAGCAGTGTTGTTCGCCACCGGCGGCGCAGGCCGTATCTATGCTTCTTCCACCAATGCCTTTATGAATACCGGCGACGGCTTGGGTATTTGCGCCCGCGCGGGTATTCCGTTGGAAGATATGGAATTCTGGCAATTCCACCCGACCGGTGTGGCCGGTGCCGGCGTATTGATTACCGAAGGTGTGCGCGGCGAGGGCGGTATTTTGCTGAACGCCGACGGCGAGCGTTTTATGGAACGTTATGCACCGACCGTAAAAGATTTGGCTTCCCGCGACGTGGTTTCCCGTGCAATGGCGATGGAAATTTACGAAGGTCGCGGCTGCGGTAAAAACAAAGACCATGTGTTGCTGAAAATCGACCATATCGGTGCGGAAAAAATTATGGAAAAACTGCCGGGTATCCGCGAGATTTCCATTCAGTTTGCCGGTATCGACCCGATTAAAGATCCGATTCCGGTCGTGCCGACTACCCACTATATGATGGGCGGTATTCCGACTAATTACTTGGGCGAAGTGATTGTGCCGCAAGGCGATGAATATGAAGTGCCGGTTAAAGGTCTGTATGCGGCGGGCGAATGTGCCTGCGCGTCCGTACACGGTGCCAACCGTTTGGGTACGAACTCTCTGCTCGACTTGGTGGTCTTCGGTAAGTCGGCCGGCGACAGTATGATTAAGTACATCCGCGAACAAGACGGCTGGAAAGCGCTGCCGGAAAATGCCGGCGAGCTGACCCGCCAACGCTTGGAGCGTCTGGACAATCAAACCGACGGCGAGAATGTCGATGCGCTGCGCCGCGAGCTGCAACGCTCCGTACAGCTGCACGCGGGCGTATTCCGTACCGATGAGATTTTGAGCAAAGGCGTCAAAGAAGTGATGGCGATTGCCGAGCGCGTGAAGAAAACCGAAATCAAAGACAAGAGCAAGGTTTGGAATACTGCGCGTATCGAGGCTTTGGAGCTGGATAACCTGATTGAGGTAGCTAAAGCGACGTTGGTGTCTGCCGAAGCGCGTAAAGAGTCGCGCGGCGCCCATGCTTCCGACGACCACCCTGAGCGTGATGATGAAAACTGGATGAAACACACCCTGTATCATCCGCTGACCAATACGCTGACATACAAGCCGGTACACACCAAACCGTTGACCGTTGACTATATCGAGCCGGCCAAACGCGTTTACTGATATATCGGTATGTCTGTTTTCAGACGGCCTGAGTGGCATCATTCAGCAGGCCGTCTGAAAAATATCAGAACAACACATAATCTCTATCGGCAACTTTAGAATACTGATATATAAGTTGCTTGTGAGAAAGGAACACTTCTCATGGAAAAAGTAAGTTTTGAAATTTACCGCTACAATCCGGATGTCGATGACAAGCCGTATATGCAGAAATACGAGTTGGAAATCGAGCCGACCGATGTGAAGCTGCTGGATGCGCTGGTGAAACTCAAAGCGCAGGACGATACACTGTCTTTCCGCCGCTCCTGCCGCGAAGGTATCTGCGGTTCGGACGGTGTGAACATCAACGGTAAAAACGGCCTGGCCTGTTTGACCGATATTCGCGGCTTGAAGCAGCCGGTGCAAATCCGCCCGCTGCCGGGTTTGCCCGTCGTGCGCGATTTGATTGTGGATATGACCCAGTTTTTCAAACAGTATCATTCCATCAAGCCGTATGTGGTGAACGATACCCCGATTGATGCCGACAAAGAGCGTCTGCAAACCCAAGAAGAGCGCAAAGAGCTGGACGGCCTGTACGAATGTATTTTGTGTGCCTGCTGCTCGACTTCCTGCCCGTCTTTCTGGTGGAACCCCGATAAATTCGTCGGCCCGTCCGGTTTGCTGAATGCCTACCGCTTTATTGCAGACAGCCGCGATACCATCACCAACGAGCGTTTGGACAATCTGAACGACCCGTACCGTCTGTTCCGCTGCCATACCATTATGAACTGCGTCGATGTGTGTCCGAAGCACTTGAACCCGACCCGTGCAATCGGTAAGATTAAAGAAATCATGCTGAAGCGGGCTGTTTAAAAAATGATGGTATTTGATGATACTGCAAAGCGGAAAATCCGCTTTCAAACCCGCCGGGGATTGCTGGAGCTGGATTTAATCTTCGGCCGGTTTATGGAAAAAGAATTCGAGCAGCTGAATCATCAGGAATTGACCGAATTTGTCGAAATTCTTGAGTTTCAGGACCAAGAGCTGCTGGCGCTGATTAACGGCCACAAGCAGACCGAAAAAAAACACTTGGTGCCCATGCTCGAACGAATCAGGCAGGCATAAATATAAAGCAGGTATGCCCGACTTTATATTGCAGGCCGTCTGAAAACAAGACAGTGCCGCGCGGCGCCATTCCGGATGGCCGCCGTGCGGTAACGTAAAAGCCCCATTTTGCAAAGGAGCAAGAGAATGTCTAATACAGTCAAACTTCATACCTCAAACCAAGAATTGGAATTGCCGGTATTGAAAGCCAGTATCGGCCACGATGTGGTGGATATCCGCAATCTGACCAAATCCACCGGCCTGTTTTCATTCGACCCGGGCTTCGTGTCCACCGCAAGTTGCGAATCCAAAATTACCTATATCGACGGTGATGAGGGGCTGTTGTATTACCGTGGTTATCCGATTGAGCAACTGGCGGAAAAATCCGATTATCTCGAAGTATGCTATCTGCTGATTTACGGCGAGCTGCCGACTGCGGAACAGAAAAAAGAATTTGAAGACGTGGTCAGCCACCACACCATGGTGCACGAGCAGCTGACATGGTTCTTCCGCGGTTTCCGCCGCGATGCACACCCGATGGCGATGATGGTGGGTGTGGTCGGTGCATTGTCCGCCTTCTACCAAGACAGCTTGGACATTACCGATCCTGAACACCGTAAAGTTGCCATTTACCGCCTGATTTCCAAAATTCCGACGATTGCGGCCATGTGTTACCGTTACTCCAACGGTCTGCCGTTCAATTATCCGAAAAACAACCTGAATTATGCCGAAAACTTCCTGCACATGATGTTTGCCACACCGTGTGAGGAATACAAGCCGAACCCGGTATTGGCGCGCGCGCTGGACCGCATTTTCGTATTGCACGCCGACCACGAGCAAAACGCCTCTACTTCGACCGTGCGCTTGGCCGGCTCTTCAGGTGCCAATCCGTTTGCCTGTATCGCTGCGGGTATCGCCTGCTTGTGGGGCGCGTCTCACGGCGGTGCGAACGAAGCCGTGCTGAATATGCTGGACGAAATCGGCGACGTTTCCAATGTAGAAGCCTACATGGAAGGCGTGAAGCAGCGCAAATACCGCCTGATGGGCTTCGGCCACCGCGTGTACCGCAACATGGATCCGCGCGCTAACATCATGCGTGAAACCTGCTACGAAGTGCTGAAAGAATTAGGTTTGGAAGACAGCCCGAAATTCAAGCTGGCGATGGAGTTGGAGCAAATCGCGCTGAAAGACCCGTTCTTTGTTGAGCGCAAGCTGTATCCGAACGTTGATTTCTACTCCGGTATCGTGTTGTCGGCTTTGGGTATTCCGACCGAAATGTTTACCGTTATCTTCGCTTTGGCGCGCAGCGTGGGTTGGATTTCCCATTGGCACGAGATGATCGGCGATCCTTCGCTGAAAATCGGCCGTCCGCGCCAGCTTTATACCGGTGCGGAACGCCGCGATTTCGTTCCTGTTGAAAAACGATAAGATATGAACGATTGATAAAAACAACCCGTCCGATAGCTGCAAAAAGTTGTCGGACGGGTTATTTTTATATCGGATTCCGGCTGAAAAGTAGTTGGATGTAGTATGTCAGGCTGATTGATTTTGTGAGAAATCATTTAGTTTGCAAAAAGTTTGGAATTCGGAAAGTAATTTGTGCTGAAATGGGGTAGAATAAAAACCGTATTTTTCAGACGGCCTTGTTTGTGCCGGAAGAAAAGCCGCTGTACACCCCTTTTTATTTATACATTAAAGAAAAGAGCAACGCCATGATGGACGATAAACTCAATTTCTCCTATCTGTTTGGCTCGAATGCCCCTTATATCGAGGAGCTGTACGAGAGCTTCTTGGAAAACCCTAATTCCGTAGATGAGAACTGGAAGCAGTATTTTGCCGATTTGGCCAAGCAGCCGGGTGCCGTCAATGTTGATGTCGCACACGCGCCGATTCGCGAATCGTTTGCCAACTTGGCAAAAAGCCGGGCAACGGCCGCCATCGCCGGCGGACTTGACGAAACGATGATGAAGAAACAGGTCGGCGTATTGCGCCTGATTTCTGCTTACCGTATCCAGGGTGTGGACGCGGCGCAGCTCGATCCGTTGAAACGTATCCCGCCGCAAAATGTCGATGCCCTGAATCCCAAGTTTCACGGTTTGTCTGATGCCGATATGGCGGTGCAGTTCAATATCGGTTACGGCGATTTTTCCGGCGGCGGCAAGATGGCGCTGTCCGACATCGTCAATAATCTGAAGCAGACTTATTGCGGTCATTTGGCATTGGAATACATGCATATTCCGAATACCGAAGAGCGTCTTTGGATTCGCAACTATTTTGAGAGCGTGCTTTCTACGCCGCGTTTCGATGCGGAGCAAAAACGCAGAATTCTGAAAGAACTGACCGCTTCCGAAACTTTGGAACGCTATCTGCATACCAAATACGTCGGCCAAAAACGTTTTGGTATCGAGGGCGGCGAAAGCGTGATTGCCGGTCTGAACTACTTGATTCAACACGCCGGTAAAGACGGTGTGGAAGAAGTCATTATCGGTATGGCGCACCGGGGCCGTCTGAATGTATTGGTGAACACGCTGGGTAAGAAGCCGGGCGATTTGTTTGCCGAATTCGAAGGTCGTGCCGAAATCAAGCTGCCGAGCGGCGATGTGAAGTACCACATGGGTTTCAGCTCTGATATTGCTACCCCCAACGGTCCGATGCACGTTTCGCTGGCATTCAACCCGTCGCATTTGGAAATCGTGAATCCGGTGGTAGAAGGTTCTGCCCGCGCCAAGCAAAAACGCTTGGGTGAAAACGGCCGCGAGAAAGTATTGCCGGTATTGATTCACGGCGACTCTGCCTTTATCGGTTTGGGTGTCAACCAAGCCACATTCAACCTTTCCAAAACACGCGGTTACACCACCGGCGGTACGGTTCATATCGTGGTCAACAACCAAATCGGTTTCACCACTTCCGATGTTCGAGATACCCGCTCGACCGTACACTGTACCGACATCGCCAAAATGGTGGCGGCTCCGGTGATTCATGTCAACGGCGACGACCCTGAACGCGTATGCTTTGCTATCCAGGCAGCATTAGACTACCGCAAAACATTCGGCAAAGACATCGTGATTGACGTTGTGTGCTTCCGTAAATGGGGTCACAACGAGGGCGACGATCCGACCCTGACCCAGCCGATGATGTACAAAAAAGTCAGCAAGCACCCGGGCGTGCGCGCCATGTATGTCGAGCAGTTGGTGAAAGAAGGCGTGGTAACGGCGCAAGAGGCTGACGGTTTGGTGCAGGCTTACCGTGATGCCTTGGATAAAGGCGAGCACGTCGAGCAGACCACATTGAGCAACTTCCAACGCACCAGTATCGATTGGAGCAAGTACCAAGGCCAAGACTGGCGCGAAGATGTGGAAACCGGCATTCCGGCTGCCGACATTCAGCGTTTGGCAGAGAAATTTACCGCCGTACCGGAAGGCTTTGCGCTGCACCCGACCGCCAAACGCGTGATTGAAGCGCGTAAAGGCATGGCCAAAGGCGAGCAGCCCATCGACTGGGGTATGGCGGAAACCATCGCTTATGCCAACCTGCTGACCAAAGGTGCGGGCGTGCGTATTTCCGGCGAAGACTCCGGCCGCGGCACATTCTCGCACCGCCACGCCGTATTGCACGATCAAAACCGCGAACGTTGGGACGACGGTTCATACGTTCCCCTGATGAATATGGGCGAGGGTACGGCCGATTTCCTGGTGATTGATTCGATTTTGAACGAAGAAGCGGTTATGGCCTACGAATACGGCTTTGCCTGCTCCGCACCGGACAAACTGACTATTTGGGAAGCGCAGTTCGGCGACTTTGCCAACGGCGCGCAAGTGGTGATTGACCAATTCTTATCGTCAGGCGAAACCAAATGGGGTCGTTTGTGCGGTTTGACCACCATCCTGCCGCACGGTTACGACGGCCAAGGCCCCGAGCACTCTTCAGGCCGTGTAGAACGTTGGCTGCAGCTGTGCGCCGAAAACAATATGCAAATCATCATGCCGTCTGAAGCGTCGCAAATGTTCCACCTGCTGCAACGCCAGGTATTGAGCTCTTACCGCAAGCCGCTGGTGATTTTCATGTCCAAACGCCTGTTGCGTTTCAAAGATGCGATGAGCCCGCTGGAAAACTTCACCGAAGGCTCGCGCTTCCGCGCGGTAATCGGCGATACCGCCGAACGCGCAGACAACAGCAGCGTGAAACGCGTGATTCTGTGTTCCGGTCAGGTTTACTACGATTTGGCAGCAGGCCGCGCCGAGCGCAAGCTGGAAAACGATGTGGCGATTGTCCGCGTCGAGCAGCTTTATCCGTTCCCGGATGCCGAAGTGAAAGCGGAATTGGCGAAATATCCGAATGCGAAATCCGTGGTTTGGGCGCAAGAAGAGCCGCAAAACCAAGGTGCGTTCTACCAAATCCGCCACCGCATCGAAGGCGTCATCGGCGAAGATCAAAAACTGACCTACGCCGGCCGTCCGAGCAGCGCTTCGCCTGCAGTGGGCTACATGAGCAAACACGTTGCCCAGCTGAAACAATTGGTTGAAGACGCATTGTCCGTCTAATCTTGAGGAGAGGCAGCCCGCATGAGGGCGGGCTGCCGCCAAACACATCACAGGCCGTCTGAAACGGCCATACGGAGACATAAAAATGATTATCGAAGTAAAAGTACCTATGCTGTCTGAAAGCGTATCCGAAGGCACGCTGTTGGAATGGAAAAAACAAGTCGGCGAAGCGGTCGGCCGCGACGAGATTCTGATCGATATCGAAACCGATAAAGTCGTATTGGAAGTGCCTGCACCGCAAGCGGGCGTATTGGTGGAAATCGTGGCGCAAAACGGCGAAACCGTAGCCGCCGATCAGATTTTGGCGCGTATCGACACGGCCGCTACCGCCGCTGCGCCTGCACCTGCCGCAGAAGCCGCTCCGGCTGCCGAAGCTGCGCCCGCTGCCGCCGGTCAAGCTGCCGCCATGCCCGCCGCCGCGAAACTGGCTGCGGAAACCGGTGTGGATGTCAACAGCCTGCAAGGTTCCGGCCGAGACGGCCGCGTGCTGAAAGAAGACGTGCAAAACGCGGCTTCCCAAGCTGCCGCCCCTGCCGCTGCGGCTAAAGCGGCTGCACCTGTACCGGCCGGCGCGCGCCCTGAGCAACGCGTACCGATGAGCCGCCTGCGTGCCCGCGTGGCCGAGCGCCTGCTGGCTTCGCAACAGGAAAACGCCATTTTGACGACATTCAATGAAGTCAATATGAAGCCTGTGATGGACTTGCGTGCCAAATATAAAGACAAGTTTGAAAAAGAACACGGCGTGAAGTTGGGCTTTATGTCTTTCTTCGTCAAAGCCGCTGTTGCCGCGCTGAAAAAATATCCGGTGGTCAATGCCTCTGTTGACGGTAACGACATCGTTTACCACGGCTACTTCGACATCGGTATCGCCGTAGGCAGCCCGCGCGGCTTGGTTGTGCCGATTCTGCGCGATGCCGACCAAATGAGCATTGCCGATATTGAAAAAGCCATCGTGGATTACGCTGTAAAAGCCAAAGACGGCAAAATCGCGCTGGAAGACTTGACCGGCGGTACATTCAGCATTACCAACGGCGGTACGTTCGGCTCGATGATGTCCACCCCGATTATCAACCCGCCGCAATCTGCGATTTTGGGTATGCACGCCACTAAAGAGCGCGCCGTGGTTGAAAACGGCCAAGTTGTGGTACGTCCGATGATGTATCTGGCCTTGTCTTACGACCACCGTATCATCGACGGCCGTGAAGCCGTGTTGACTTTGGTAGCGATTAAAGACGCGTTGGAAGATCCGGCACGCTTGCTGCTTGATTTGTAATTGATTTTTCAGACGGCCTTGGTGCGGATGCATGCCTAAGGCCGTCTGAATATTTCAGATAGGCAGATATAGTCGAAGATAAGAAGAATGAGACAAGGCGCAGCAACGCCGTATCATTCTGTGTTCTACGACTATATATTGCTCAGTGCCATAAAATAAGGACTTTTCAGATGCTGATACGCAGATTAATGTGTCCGGTTTGAAGTGTGCTTTATTTTGTGTCATTGCTTTCCGTTTTCTCAAGTTTATGGCTGCCCGCAAGGCGCTTTGGGAGAAGTAAAATGAAAACAATCGTAACGATGGCTGCTGCAGCCGTGTTGTTGTCGGCATGTGCGGCAACGGGTATGGAAAAAGCGGATTTTTCAGACAGCAAGGCCATCAGCTATGCCGATGCTGCCCGTGTGGATCGTGCTGCGGAAAGAGCCGTAGCGCGTCCGGCTGCCGGGCAGGCCGTGTTTTATTTCGATCACGAAGGGAAGCTGCAGGATAAGGCAGTATCGGGCGGCTTTTCGCGCAAAGTGCTGGGGCAGACCCAAGACGGTTTGAGCGTGGTACAGGATTTTTATGCCGACGGACGCAAGCAGACCAATGCGTTTGTATTGGCAAAAGACGAAAAGGCCGATAATTTTATCGATACCCGCGCGCAATACGGCGTCGCCAATTCTTACCTGCCGAGCGGGGAGTTGGCGGGCAGCCGGCTGTTTCGCGACGGACGGGCGGTACAAAGCAATGTTTACCGCAACGGCAAGCTGTTCATCACGACTTTCGGCGGCAAAAATCCCGATAAGGTCACGGTGTGGTACGGCAACGGCGGTAAAAATCTGGAAATGACCGCAGCCGATACGGCTCAGCCGGCTATCCGCCTGTATTATGAAAACGGGCAGCTTGCGGCCGAACGCGGCATCGACAGCCAAACCGGTGAAACCTACCATAGCCTCTGGACTGAAGACGGGCAGGAGTTGAACCAGTCCGCCCCGATTGAGCAGCGGCTGCAACCGCTGCTGATGTGGTTGAAAGTCATCAAAGAAATCGAGAAAACCGAGTATCTTCATCAAGGTCTGCTGACGCTGCCCGTGCGGGAAGAGGCGTTGCCGGTTGAAACTAAAGAGTAATTTTTCAGACGGCTGACAGGCCGTCTGAAAACAAAGCCATCCGGCGGTCGGGCAGCTTGCCGCGCACCGCTATCAAACAAGTCAGAAAGGAAAGAGATATGTCTCAATATGATGTAGTCGTTATCGGCGCCGGCCCCGGCGGATATGTGGCCGCCATCCGCGCCGCGCAACTGGGTTTCAAAACCGCCTGTATCGATGCGGGCGTGAATAAAGCGGGCGACGCCCCCGCGCTGGGCGGTACCTGCCTGAACGTGGGCTGTATCCCTTCCAAAGCGCTGCTGCAGTCTTCCGAGCATTTCCACGCCGCGCAACACGATTTTGCCGAGCACGGCATTACCGTGGGCGATTTGAAATTTGATGCGGCCAAAATGATTGAGCGAAAAGACGCCATCGTGACCAAGCTGACCGGCGGCGTGAAATTCCTGTTCCAAAAAAACAAAGTGGACAGCCTGCACGGCGTGGGTTCGTTTAAAGGCAAAAACGGCGATGCCTACCAAATCGAAGTGGACAACAAAGGCGAAAAAAGCGTGGTGGAAGCCAAGCACGTTATCGTTGCCACCGGCTCCGTACCGCGCCCGCTGCCGCAAGTTGCCATCGATAATGTCAACGTATTGGACAACGAAGGCGCGCTGAACCTGACCGAAGTACCGAAAAAACTGGGTGTCATCGGCTCGGGCGTTATCGGTTTGGAAATGGGTTCGGTATGGAACCGCGTTGGTTCGGAAGTGTCCATTCTGGAAGCCGCGCCGACATTCCTGGCCGCTGCCGACCAGCAAATCGCCAAAGAAGCCTTCAAATACTTCACCAAAGAGCAGGGCTTGGCCATTGAGCTGGGCGTGAAAATCGGCGACATCAAAGACACCGGCAACGGCGTCAGCGTACAGTTTGAAACCGCCAAAGGCGAAGCCAAAACCGAAACCTTCGACAAACTGATTGTCGCCATCGGCCGTATTCCGAACACCAACGGTCTGAACACCGAAGCGGTCGGCTTGGAAAAAGATGAGCGCGGCTTTGTGAAAGTGGACGGTGACTGCCGCACCAACCTGCCCAACGTATGGGCCATCGGTGACGTGGTGCGCGGCCCGATGCTGGCGCACAAAGCCAGCGACGAAGGCGTGGCCGTGGCCGAGCGCATTGCCGGTCAGAAACCGCACATCGATTTCAACAGCGTACCGTTTGTGATTTACACCGATCCGGAAATCGCATGGGTCGGCAAAACCGAAGAGCAGCTCAAAGCCGAAGGTGTGGAATACAAAAAAGGCACATCCGGTTTCGGCGCAAACGGCCGCGCCTTGGCGATGGGTAAAGCCAAAGGCACCATCAAAGTGTTGGCCGACGCCAAAACCGACCGTATTTTGGGCGTACACATGATCGGGCCGGTTGTGAGCGAATTGGTGTCCGAAGGCGTGACCGGTATCGAGTTCTCCGCCAGCAGCGAAGACATCGCCCGCATTATCCACGCGCACCCGACATTGTCGGAAGTACTGCACGAAGCGGCTTTGGCTGCGGACAAACGTGCGCTGCACGGTTGACTGCAAACCGCTAATAGCGTGAAATAAGGCAAGGCCGTCTGAAAATCCGTATGGGTTTTCAGACGGCCTTTTATCATGATCGGCTGATTAATATTTCAACACTTCGCCTTCTTTCGGCACTGCAACCCGTTTGCCCAATCCGTTGGCTTTCACGTAACCGCGCATATCTTTGCTGCTGACGGTAGCATGGTTGACCGCATCCATATGCACGGTAACGATGGCGGCATTCGGTGCGGTTTTTGCCATTTTGCCCACGTCTTCCGTACCCATGATGATGCCGCCGTCCATGTTTTGCAAACGTGCTTTGCCGGTGTTCATCACGATAATTTCGGGGCGGTATTGCTGCAAGGCGTAATCGACGTGGTGGTTCCACAGCGTATCGCCGACGATGTACAGCGTTTTTTCGTCCGGCGCTTGGAACACCACGCCCATCGCATCGCCTAACAATTCCGCCAGTTGCGGTACGCCGTACATTTGATCCGTACCGTGCTGGCCGCCGGTTTTGCTCAGGCGCACGTTTTTGAACTCAGTATTGCGGCCGACAACGCGCACGTCTTTAAAACCTTGGCTGCGGATGATTTTGGCATCATCGGCATTTTGTACGAATACCGGCAAATCTTTCGGCAGCAGTTTTTGTGCCGCTTCGTCCCAATGGTCGGGATGGGTGTGGGTAACAATCACGGCTTCCACGCCGTTGATGACTTCGGCGGGCGGTTGTTTCATTTGAATCAGCGGATTGCGCAGCCGGCTGTTAACCGTGCCCTCAAAGCCCGCGTATGCGCCTTTTGGGGCAAGATACGGGTCAACCAGAAAAGTTGTACCGCCGTAGTTGATTTTGGCGGTGGCATTGCGGATGTGCTGATAGCCCACTTCGGCCATTGCGGGCGCAGCGGCGAGCAGGGCGGCGGTAAAGAGGACAGATTTATTCAATTTCATGTTTTTTCCTTGCATGGCGTGAATCAATGAAACGCATTTTATGCAGAGCAAGGCCGTCTGAAAATTGACTTTCAGTTCAAAAAGCGTAAGAATCGGGTCATTGTTTCAGACGGACTGAATTTTAAAAAACATCATGCTGAAAACCGCCTTGCTGCTGTATCCCGACATCAATCCCTTTCATTTTTCCGTACCGTATATGGCGTTTCAAGAAGCGGCGGAAGACGGCCTGTTTGACGTGAAAATCATCACGCCTACCGGCAAGCCGCTGAAAAACAATATGATCCAACCGAAAATCGACGGCGGTTTGGCGTTGCTGCACGAATGCGACATCATCGTGATTCCCGGCTGGGCTGATGCCGATACCCGCCCCGATGCGGCAACGGTGCACGCACTGCAAACGGCCTCGCAGCGCGGCGCGTATCTGGTCGGCCTTTGCTACGGCACATACGCGCTGGCCTATGCAGGCGTGCTCGACGGCAAAAAGGCCGCCACGCATTGGCTGGGCGGAGACGATTTCAGCCGCCGTTTTCCCGCCGTCTCGCTCGACATTAACTCGATTTATGTGGAAGACGGCAACATCATCACTTCGGCGGGTACGGCGGCGGCGCTGGACTGCTGCCTTTACATCATCTGTAAATTCTACGGCGTGAAAGCCGCTAATAAAGCCGCGCGGGTTTTGGTTGTACCGCCGCAGCGCGAGGGCGGACAGGCGCAGTTTATCGAACAGCCGCTGGTGCAATCGACGAAAGACCGGCAAATCAATACCTTGTTAAACGGTTTGCGCGATACGCTGCACCTGCCGCACAGCATAGACAGCGCTGCCGCGCAAACCGCCATGAGCCGCAGCACGTTTACCCGCCATTTTAAAAAAGCCACGGGAGCGACGTTTCTCGACTGGCTGCATAAAGAACGCCTGCAACGCAGCTTAGACTTGTTGGAAAACACTTCGCTGACCATCGACCAAATCGCCGAACGCTGCGGTTTTCAGAATACCGTTTCCTTCCGCACGCAGTTTTACCGTTATTATCAGGTGCAACCGAATGTATGGCGCAAGCACTTCGGCGGAGTGTAAAAGGGCGATAGGCCGTCTGAAAATGTGCATATGGCTAGATAATTTAATAATTAATGAGGTGGCTGAGCACAGTCAAAGCCGCAAGCAGGGCTTCGACTGCGCTCAGCCATCTGTATGCAAAATAATGGTTTCTGGCGATAGCGTTTTTCAGACGGCCTTTTTATCAAGATGGAACGGTGGTCAGGCGTTTTCCGTGTTGTCTGAAGGGAAACCATACTGAGACACTTAGGCTGCCTATCTTAGGGCAGGATTATGCAGCTAATGGCGGCTATAAGGATTTTGTTCTTAGGTGTTTGATTATATTGTGGTTTTGTTATTTGCTACATATTAAACCAAACTGAAATAAAAAAAGCCGTCTGAAAATCCAGATTTTCAGACGGCTTTTTTTCACTTCATCAGATTTACTTGGCGGCGTTAAACGCATCCGTAACCTGTTTGGTCGCATTCAGCAGCTCTTGTGCGCCGCCGGCGGCCAGATAGGTTTCCGGTACGAGATAGACGATTTGGCCTTTTTTCGCAGCGGTAGTGTCGGCTACCAGCGGGTTATCCAACACGTCTTTGGCTGCCGTGCCTTCTTCGCCGATGGCGGCGGAGCGGTCTAATACAAACAGCCAATCCGGATTTTTCTCTTTGATGTATTCAAAGGTCACAGGTTGGCCGTGGCTGCCTTCTTTGATTTCCGTATCCGCTGCGGGGATGCCGATGTCGGTGTGCAGCCAGCCGCCCAGGCGGGAGAGCGGGCCGTAGGCGGACATTTTGCCGCCGTTCACCAAAATCACCAAGCCGTTGCCTTTACCTGCTGCGGCTTGTTTGGCGGCTTCGAATGAGGTGTCGATTTCGGCATTCAGTTTTTCGGCTTCCGCCTCTTTACCGAATACTTTGCCGAACGCGGTGATGCGTTCTTTGGCGCTGTCTTTCAGATTTTTGGTGTCGGCGGTCATTTCGATGGTCGGCGCGATGGCGTTGAGCTGGTCAAACGCTTTGGCGGCGCGGCTGCCGATGATAATCAGCTGCGGCTTGTAGGCATGGAGCGCTTCGTAGTTCGGCTCGAACAGCGTGCCGGCTTTGACGGCGTCTTTGATGGCGTCTTGGGTGTAAGTCAGGCGGGACTGATCGACGGATGCGCCGATGGGTACGCCCAGCTTGCTCAGGGTGTCAATCATGCCCAAATCGTACACGGCGATGCGCTCGGGTTTGAGCGGTACGGTTGCTTCGCCGCGCGTGGTGGCGATGGTGACGGTTTCGCCGGCGATTTCATGCTGGTGCGCGGCGGCTGATGCGGCGGGCGCGTTTTCGGCCGGTTTGCCGGCGGCATTTTCAGACGGCTTGCAGGCAGCCAGGGAGAGGGCGGCGCACAGGGCGAGCGTCAGACGGGTGTATTTCATTCGTTCATCCTTTTGACATGGGAATTATTATCTTTTGCATTTTGGCACAAGATGGGGAAGGTGGCAAGTGCGGCGGGTTCGGACTGGCTTGTCCGAATGCTTTTAAGGTGTCGGTAAACGATGCGCCCAGTAATGCGCCGTGGTTTAAATCGGGATAGCGGCGGTAACGGGCGGATACGGCTTCCAATGCGTCCAATTCTTCTGCCAGCTTGCACGGGTTGGCATTGGCGGCTGCTGCGGCCTGCTGCCGCTTGGCGGTTTTTTGCCGCGCAGCTTCGGTAAGGGCTGTTTTTGCAGACGGGCTGCCGCTTTGGTCGATGCGGATATGCCGGCCCTGTAGGGCTTGAGGCTGTCTGAACCATGTTTCAAACCGTCTGAGGAAAGAGCCGTGTTGAAACCATAAGGCGGGGTCGGCGGCGATATACCGGTCAAAGGCTTGCGGCTCGCGCATTAGTGTATATAAAACAAACAGGCCGCCGTAGGAATGTCCCCATAAGGCTTGTTGTTGCGTGTTTAAAGGTGCAAGCCGTGCGACTTGCGGACGGATTTCCTGTTGCAGCAGCGTGAGAAACGCTTCCGCGCCGCCGTTGCGCCGTTCGGGATGCAGCAGGTCGGGTACGGGACTGCCGTCGGGCAGGGGCGGGGTGTAGTCGTAGGAGCGGGCGGCAGGGTTCAGACGCAGATCGGTGTCGTAGCCGATGAGTACCAAAACCGGCGGACGGTTCAGACTGCGGAGCAGGTCTCTGCTTAAAAGGCCGGTCAGGGCATTGCCGTCGAGTGCATACAGAACCGGATAGCCCGCTGCGGGCGGCGGGCTTTCGGGGATGCCGACAAACACGCGGTAATGGCGTTTGCCGTCGGCAGAAATGAACGGCAGGGTGCGGAAACGGTAGCCGTTGTCCGGTGCATACAGCGGAGCGGTATCGGTTTTCAGGCTCAAATCAGGTGCGGCAGCGGCAGGCAGGGCAAGCAGGAGGGCGCACAGCAGCAATACAATCGGTTTCGGTATGTGGCTGATTATTTTATGGTTATTCATGGTTTTCAGACGGTCTTCCGTAATGTGCTGATTTAAAACAGCCTGAGGTTCGGCTTAGGTTTCGCTTTTTCAGACGGCGGATTACAGGCTAAGCCCGGCCTGAAACCTTTGCAAAACCGCCGCCTGCGGCGCATTTGAAGCGTTGTGCGCTGCTCGCGCGCTTGCCTATCCATATGATATGTCTGCGCTTGCTGTGCTGCTGCGCCTTGAACTGCATCCGCATTCGGCAATTTTGCAAAGGTTTCAGCCTGCGTGTGGCGAATTTCACGATATGGGCGATGTATGGGAAACGGAATAAGGCAAGCCGGCGGTAAAAGGCCGTCTGAAAACGGATATTTTCAGACGGCCTTGCGGGTTTAGAACGATGCTTTCAGGCTGCCGTAGAATGCGCGGCCGTGTTGGTTGTAGGTGCGCGCGCCTTCGCCGCTGCGGTAGAGCTGTTTGTTGCCGATGTTGCTGATGCCGGTGCGGACGTGGATGCGTTTGTTCCAGTTGTAGCCGGCGTTGACGCCCCAGATGCCGTAGCTGCCGATTTCTTCATTGCTCAGGCCGTCTATGCTTTCGGTGCGGTTGATGGCGACTTGGCGGGGTTTGGTACGGCCGTAGTGGGTGAAGGTCAGGTTGGCGTCCCATTTTTCAGACGGCGTCCAAGCCAGCGTGCTGTTGATGGTGTGCTTGGGCGTGAGTGAAAGCGGGTTGCCTTGGTAATCTTCGGACTTGGCCATGTAGGTAAAGTTGTTGTGCCATTTCAGTTTGTCGTGCAGGGGGACGACCAGGTTGCCTTCTACGCCGGAAATGGTGGCTTTGGGCGAGTTGGTCCACGGCAGCAGGGGATTGCCGAGACTGCTGACGGCCAGCGGGGTGTCGCCGATGACGATTTTGTTTTTGTAGGCGTTGTGGAAGTAGGTGGCGGAAGCCTGCCAGCCGTTGCGTTTGAATTCTACGCCCAGTTCTTTGTTCCAGCTGGTTTCGGCTTTCAGGTTTTCGTTACCTGCGTAGTAGCAGCGTACGTTGGCGGCGGCATTGATGGGGCAGCCGTTGCCTCGGGTGTAGAGGATGAATTCGGGGTTGCTCTGGTACAGGTTGGGTGCTTTGTAGGCGCGTGCGATGCCGCCTTTTACCGTCCAGTTTTCGCCGATTTGCTGCGAGAAGTTCAGGCCGGGGCTCCAGTTGTGCCCGCTTTTGCTGTTGTGGTCGAAACGCAGGGTGGGAATCAGGCGGGTGCTGTCGGTCAGGCTGATGTTGTCTTCGAGATAAACGGCCCAGTTGCGTTGCGAGGCTTTGCTGCCGCGGGTGGCGGAAATGCCGCCGAATACGTCGGTTGTGCCGCGGTCGGTGAAGCCTTGGCGGTTGGAAGCGGCGTCGTCAAGACGGCTGTCGGTAAATTCCGTGCCGACGGTGAGGACGTGGGGAACGCCCCAGGTAAAGGGAATGTAGGCTTCGCTGCTGAGGCGCAGGTTTTTCAGGTCGCTGTCGGTATAGGTGTCGCCGGTGTAGCTGCCTTCGGGGCCGCCGGCCAGGGCTTCGGGCAGGCGGCTGTTGGTGGTGCGGTCGTAGCTGACGATGTTTTTGGTGTCGCCCCATTCCCATGTGCCGTCATGTGTTAAGGCGAATTCGGAGCGGTATAGGCGGGCGGTTTCGGCATTGCTGTCGGCCAGGCGGTTGATCAGGGCGGCGTTGCTCGGGTGCAATACGCTGTTTTGGGTGTCGCCGTTGTAGATGTTGCCTTGGCGGCTGAAGCTGCTGTCGAAGGTCAGGCTTTGCGCCGGGCTGATGCGCCAGTGCAGGCGGCCTGCGATGTCTTTGTTGCGCACGCCCTCTACGCCGGCGGAGGCGAGGCTGCCGTTGTTGGCGGCGGCGTTGATGTCGCGTGCGTCGGCGTCGGTTTTATTGTAGTTGCCGTAGATGCGGAAGGAGAGGGTGTCTTTGATAATCGGGCCGCTGAGGTTGAAGCCGACGCGGTTGGTCGCGCCTTCTTTGCTGTCTTGGGGCTGGTTGGTGTAGTAGTTGACCGAGCCTTTGAATTCGTTGCTGACTTTTTTGGTGACGATGTTGACGACGCCGCCGGCCGCGCCTGAGCCGTAACGGGCGGCGGCGGGGCCGCGCAATACGCTGATGGATTCGATTTCTTCAACGGGTACCCAGTTGGAGTCGCCGCGGGTGTTGCGTTCGCCGCGCATGCTGATGCGTTCGGCGTTGCGGGAGGTGACGGGGCGGCCGTCAATGAGAATCAGGGTGTTTTCCGGCCCCATGCCGCGGATGTCGATTTGGCGTTTGTTGCCGCGCTGGCCGGTGGCGGTGTTGCCGGTCAGGTTGATGCCGGGCATGGTGCGCACAATGTCGGCAATGTCGTTGACCGCGCCGCTGCGTTCGATGTCTTGTGCGGTGATTTTGGATACGCCGAGGGACTGTTGGAGCTGGCGTTCGGCGGTAACGTGTACGGTTTCCAGCTCGACATTATCGGCTGCGCCGTCGGCGGCGTGGGCAAACGCGCTGCCGAGCAGCAGGGGCAATACGGCAAGGCGGAAGGTAGGGCGGTGCATATCGGGTCTCCGGTTTGATGTATGTTTGCTTAATATTTTACAAATAAGAACTATTACTATTATTTTATTGTGCAGGAATTTGCAATTTTTGTAAACCGTCTTAACATTAAAAAAGTTGGCGGGCGGGTGTGTGTAGGGAAATATA